>JAFGNI010000652.1 GCA_016927095.1 Anaerolineae bacterium
ACCCGGCGTCAGTCCCCGATCGTTATCTGAGCTAGGCGTAGGGCGTCGCCCCGCGGCTGACCGTCCACCTTCACGGGCAGGCGGTCGCCTGTGGCGCTGTACATACCCACCAGAACGGTGTAGTTCCCTGGGACCAGGTCCGCGGGCAATGCCAAACCGTACCGGTCGACGATTTGGCTGCCTGGCTGCCAGATTGACGTCGGCGCGAACCCGGCCTGGGGTTCCATATCCACCTGCGCCCGGAGGTTGCCCGCGCCGTCGACCAGGTGCACGAAGACCTTGAACCGCGCCGCCAGTGCCCGGTCCGCTTCCCAGGTCAATGTGAGCGGCACGATCGTCCCCGGCATTTGCGCTTGCGCCGGCAGGCTGAAGCTACGCAGCACGATGCCCGCGCCCAAGTGGGCCTCGACGCTCTCAGTGGGGGGCGTGCCTGCCGGTGCCACCCCGTACTGCGCCAGTCGCACCGTCGTCACCCACACTTCTCCGGCCTTGAAAGCTTGGTGGGCCAGCGCCTTCTCGATATGGCGGGCCGGATCCGACTCGCTGTCCCCCCAGAAGAGGGCGAAGAGCCGCCCGCCCGGGTGCTGTGCCAGCACGTCGGTCACCCACGCCGCGGCTTCGGCCTCGGTGGGCCGGTAGGGCGCGGGGTAGACGGGCAGCGTGTCACCTGGCTGTGCGCCGTAGTAGTAGGTGAAGACTTCCCATTGGTTCGGTGCGTTCAGCACGACGGCATCCCCTGCGCGTCCCTGGGCGCGGATCTGCGCGGCGATGCCCCGATAGTCATCGCGCGCCAGGGCCGGATCGTGGTACAGGTGATCCAGTGACCTGATCTGCACGTAGCCGAGGGTTAGGGCCGGCAGCAAAGCCGCACCTGCCAGAAGCCGCAGGCGCTTGTGGACTTGACGATTGCCTTGGGCGGGGCAGTTTGGGGCTTTGCCGAAAGGTAGGGCCCATGTCACGGCAAGCGGTACCACGCTCATCATCAGAAACTTCAGGTAGGCCGGGCGATAGATGCCGGTCGCGGCGATGAGGGCGCCGGGGACCACAGCCATCGCCAGCGACGCCCATCCGATGAGGCGCCGGCGGTGGTACCCGGATGTGACGAGCGCGACGGCCCCGATGAGCGTCAGCAATCCGCCGGCGGCGAGGATGATCCCGCCGGCTGCGGTCTGGGGGGCATGGCTGGCGGGTGCTGTGCCAGCGAAAAGCGTTCCCCCGAGGGCCGCCACGACCGCCCCCTGGTTGAGGTCGGGCGGTTGCCAGCCGGCGGCACCCAGCGCAATGGGCGCCCACGGCAAGAAGAGGGCGCCGCCGAGCGCATGCGCGACGACCCACGGCATCAGCCGCCTTGTCGCCATATCAGATCTCTTCGGCGATTGCGCCCTCAACGCCCGGTCCTTGGGTCGTCCCTGGGCCTGCGCCGCCAGCCAGCGTGCGCCAAAGGCCAGGTTCATACCCACGAGCGCCAGGATGTAGGTGTATTGGGTGTAGAGTCCCAGGGCAATGCAAGCCGCAAGGGCCAGCGCGGCTCCGCCCACCCTGCGTGGCTGGCGGGATTGTACCAGCGCCACAGCAGCCCTCAATGTCATGGCCGTGACCAGGCCCAACTGCGCATACATACGGGCTTCCTGGCTGTAATAGACCGCCAGGGGGTGGACGGCGATACACAGGCCCGCGATCAGACCCGTGGCCCAGCCGCCTGCGAGGCGCCCCAGCGCGATACCGACCGCCGCCATAGCAAGGCCGCAGAAGGCCGAGTAGCTCCGCAGCGCGAACTCTGTGTGGCCGGTGAGCGCACGCCAGCCGTGCAGCAGTAGGTAGTAGCCGGGTGGGTGGATGTCGCCGGCTGCACCCTCAATGATGAGTGCTATCGGGCGCTCGACAAGCCTGGCGGTGTTGCCCTCATCGTTCCAGAAGGACTGCGTGTCCAGCCGGTAGAACCGCAGCCCCATGGCTAGGATGACCACCAGCGCCGCCAAGACCGGCTGCCATCGCGGCGCCGTCTGACCTTGCGTGGCCATAGGGCTACGGGCTCTCGGTGTCAACTCGGATGCCGTCCAGCGTGTGTCGGATTTTCTCCTCGGAGAGGATACCACGACGGACGATCATGGGCACTTCGGGAATGCAGTCCACGATGGTGGAGGGTACGCCATAGAGGGTGGGGCCCCCGTCAAGGATGAGGGCAGTGGTGTCGCCGAAGAGCACTGCTGCCTCTTGCGCCGTGATCGCCGGGGGATATCCCGGAAGGATCGCGCCGCTGACCATCAGGGAGCCACCAGCGAGGGCTAGGAGCTCCAGCAACGGCGTGAAGTTCGGGACCCGCACTGCAATTGGGTAGGCACGGAACTCTGGGGAGAGAGCGGCTGCCGGTGGCAGAATCAGGGAAAGCGGCCCAGGCCAGAACCGCCGTGCCAATCGCGTGGCGGTGGCATTGGGGCGCACGAGATCCACCATTTTGTCTGCGCCTGAGAGCAAGAAGGGCAACGCCGGTTCAGGTGCGCGGCGTCGCGCCTCGTACAAGCGGGCAATGACGCCGCTACAATCCTGATGCGCGGCGATGCCGTAGATCGTATCGGTAGGCACCACCACGAGCTCGCCGGCGCTCAGATGCGCCAGGGCTCGACTCAGGGCTTCCGAGCTCCGAATGGGAATGATCGGCGCACCCATCGGTGGGCGTGGGCTACTGCATCAGCAGGATAGAGATGACGGCAGCCCAGAGGCTGCTCAAGGTCGCCACGAGCCCACTCCAGAGGAAATAGGAGATTGGGCGTTCGCGTCGGTAGAAGAAGAGCCCAAGACCACCATTGATCACCAGGAAAGCCGCGCCTAACAAGGCGAAGTAGAATATACGCGCCGGCGATCCCACGAGCAGCGGGGTGCCCGACGATGTGAAGCGTAGGGCGATCTCAGCGGGAAGATAGGGGAACCGCCAGCACAGCAGGCCTACGAGCAGGACCAGCAGGAGGGTACTCCCCCCCAGCATCAGGAGGCTTGCCCGATCCTGCCAGATCGGCCAGTCAAGGAAGCCGGGGTGGGTCGAGCGCTCCTCGACCTCCTGCGTCGGTCCCATTGCCAGACGCTCACGGAGGGCTTCGAGAAACTCACTGAGGTCAGCGGGAGAGATCGCGTACGCAACGCCGGTGGTCCGCACGATGACCTGACGTTTTCGGGGCGCGGAAGCGTAGAAAACAATGGGATCAACGCGCTTCTCTGCCTCGTCGTCGCCGGAGCTGGCGACCCAGCCTTTGCCGACCCCAACACTGTATCCGGGCCATCGGAGGCTGGGCCGGATCCGTACCTTCTCCAGTTTGGCGCCAGAGAGGACCTCCTGCACAGCGCCCATCGGGATCTGATGCTGAACGGGCCCCCAGCGAATGACCAGCGCGTTACGGTCCAGCTCATAGCTGGCGTTGATCAACCCCCACAGCTGGTAGAGAACCCGGATCGTGAGGCCGAGGCTGAGGCAGGCACCCAGGCCCATCAAGAAGACCCAGATAGAGAGCGAGGAGACAACCGCAGCGACGATCAGCCCTACGGTGATGCCAATGAAAACCACGGCGAGGGCTAGTCCAAGGATCCACCCCATCCGGACGTTGAGACGCCAAGTGTTATCCATCAATGCCTCTGCACGGGCTCGATGGTGCGCCCTTGACCACAGTCTTCTCGCTACGCTGTCGCATGGTGCGATCAGAGTTCCTGCCGGGACTCAAGGGCGCGGGAGAGGGTCGTGGCGTCCGCGTACTCCAGGTCTCCACCCACCGGAAGGCCGCGGCCCAGGCGCGTGACGCGTACCCCCAACGGCTTCAGCCGCTGGACCAGATAGGCTGCGGTGTAGTCGCCCTCGCTCGTGGGGTTGGTAGCTAGGATGACCTCCTCCAATGTGCCCTCACGCACGCGCTTTTCCAGCTCGGTAATGCGCAGATTCTCAGCAAAGATGCCTTCCAATGGGGAGAGTGCACCGTGGAGCACATGGTAGACGCCGTGGTAGTTCTCGGTGCGCTCTAGGGAAAGGAGATCCATCGGCTCTTCGATCACGCAGACCAGGTTGTGGTTACGCATCGGATCCGCGCATATGGGACAGGGATCGGTTTCGGTCACGTTGTAGCAGATCGAGCAGAAGCGCGTGTTCTCCACCAAGCCCCTGAGCGCCTCTGCAAGGTGGAGTGCTAACTCAGACTTGCCCCGCAGCAGGAAAAACGCCAAGCGGGAAGCCGTCTTGGGACCGATGCCGGGCAGTTCGGCGAAGGTCTCGATCAGCTCCGTGACCGACGGGGGGATCGCAGCGTTCGGCATAGGCGCGTGGGGCTCCCTGACCTAGAGACCGGGGATGCCCAGCCCACCGGTGAGGGCTGCCATGCGATCGGCAACCATCGCTTGCGCCTTCTGGATGCCTTCATTGACCGCTGCCAGCACGAGGTCCTGGAGCATCTCCACGTCGTCGGGGTCGACGACCTCAGGGTCAAGCTTTATGCTCAACACGTCCAGGGCGCCGTTGATTGTCAGCGTGACCATGCCGCCACCGGCTGAAATCTCGAGGATCTCCTTGTGAGCCTCCTCCTGGATGCTCTCCATCTGGGACTGCATCTGCTGAACTTGCTTCATCAGGTCGTTGGGGTTCAGTTGCATTCTGCCACCACCATGACCGCTGCTTCTTCGACGTGACATAGGGTCTCCTGTTCTGTGACTAGTCGTTGATCTTGGCGACCGCGCCGAGTTCTTCCTGGGCGCGCCGGATGAGCTCATCTTCCTCGAGGGGGATCGCCGGCACTTGGCGCCGACCTGGTTGCTTTTCAGGGGTTGCCCCTGACGCAGCAGGGCGTGCCTCTGATGTCTTGGAGGCGGTTTGATGCTCCCAATCGTCCTGCATCAAGCAGCGTACCCGGATCTCTTGGTTGAAAGCGCCGGCCAATACCTCCTCGACCTTCAATAGATTGACCTGCTCGGAGATCTTTCCGCAGTGGAATGTGTGCTGGAATGCCAGGATAAGGTGCCCGTGGCTGTCCGTACCGCCCACTTCGGCATCCCGGAGCAATGCGCCGACGCTCACCGGTCTGATGCGGCTGAGGAGCTCCCGCCAGTTGCTGCGAATGCTCTCAACCACTGCCGGATCAAGGGCGGACGCACGTTGGGTTACGCCACCGGCCTGCTGAGGTTCAGCGAACGTTACCTCGGTGGGTGGGTTCGCGCCCTGGTGCTGGCGTTCTGCCGGTCTCTCGTTGACTGTCGTAGGCGCGGTTTCGGTGGTAGGGCGGCCGGTCACACGCGGCTGACTCGATGTCGGTGACGCTGTGGGACGTGTGCGCGTCGGGGGAGCCTGTTGGCTCGACCCGGTTGGCGAGGGCGCTTTGCCAGTTGACGCGGTTGGCGCCGGTGCGTCCTGCACCGGTGTCGTCTGTGGCTGTGTCCTGGTCGTCTCTCCACCGTGTGACGCGCTCATCGGAGCACGCTCTGTCGTCTGCAACGCCGCCTCGACAAAGGCCAGCTCCAGGGGCAACTGCGGTTGCCAGCCGGTGCGCTGTTTGCTCGCTACCTCACTGAATAGCCGGATCGCCTCAACTAGGTTGTCAGGGTCCGCTTTGCGGGCCATCTCCGCGAAATGCTGGCGCTCATCGGTCGTGGGATCGGTCCACGTGTGACCGGCGCCGAGCCGCATCAAAAGCAGACCACGCAGAAAATCCGCGGTCTGCCTTGCCAGCTGCCGGGGGTCCGCGCCCCCGTCGATGGCCCGGTTGATGATCTGGAGCCCCTCCGCGATATCCTTTTCGACCCACGCCTTGAGCAGCGAGCGGACGACCTCGCGCCGCTCGGCTCCCAGCATCGTCCGCACGTAGTCCGCCGTGATGGTGCCGTTGGCTGCTAACTGGTCAAAGAGACTGATGGCGTCGCGCATGCTCCCAGTGGCTGCGCGCGCGATGATCTCCAGCGCTTCGGGCTCCGCCACCACCGCCTCCGATTCGGCAATCGCCTCAAGGCGGCCGACCAACGCCGTCAGGGGAATGCGCCGGAACTCGAACCGCTGGCAGCGAGAGAGGATCGTCTCTGGGATCTTGTGCACCTCGGTTGTGGCGAGGACGAAGATGACGTGTTCGGGCGGCTCCTCGAGCGTTTTCAGAAGCGCGTTGAAGGCCGCCGTGGAAAGCATGTGGACCTCATCAATGACGTAGACCTTGTAAGTGGCCTGGGTCGGGCGAAATCCCACCTTCTCCAGCAAGTCACGGATGTTGTCCACCCCGGTGTTCGAGGCCGCGTCGATCTCGATGAGATCCATCAGCCGCCCCTCGCTAATCGCCCTGCAGATCTCGCACTGGTTACAGGGGCGTTCTTGCTCAGGGGCTAGACAGTTGACGGCCTTGGCGATCAGGCGGGCGGTGGTGGTCTTTCCCGTGCCTCGAGGCCCGGCAAGGAGGTAAGCGTGATGAATGTGCCCGGTCCGCAGAGCATAGCGCAACGTCTGCACGATGTGCTCTTGACCGATAACATCATCGAATGTCTGTGGGCGCCATTTGAGATATAGCGCTTGCCCCATCACTACCTCCCTTGGTCAGGGCCTATGAGGTCAACCGTACCTGTGAAGTCAACAGGCGTAGTCTAGCATGGATGCTATGCGAGGCAAGCATTGAGGCTAAGTAGGGCACACAGAGAAGCCGGGGGCGTCCCAACAACCCCCGGCTTTCAGAAGGAGGAGAATCTCTGTCTACGGTCCCCGATCCCGTATGATTCAACTATACTGTTTTCATACTTTATTAGCTTGACGGGAACCTAACGCTTTCCTAACGTTCATGGCGTGTTGCGGGCGCTAGCGAGATCGCTGTAGATAGCGGTCGCTGCGATATGGCAGCGGATCTACTTAGCCCCACGGACACGTGCTCTTAGTTGACCGCATCCAGCCTGAATATCCCCACCACGGCGGAGACGGAGAGTGTACGGGATGTGCCTGCGGTCTAGTACCTCGGTGAAAGCCTCGATGGCTGCGGCAGATGACGGCTGACCATCGTAGTCGGCCGTTGGGTTGAGCGGTATGAGGTTGACGTGGGCCAGCATTCCCGAGACCCGCGCTGCCAACGCGGCTGCCTGCTCCCGCGTGTCGTTGACGCCGTCGATCAGAGCCCACTCGAAAGTGACCTGGCGGTTGGTCTTCGCGATGTAGTCGTGGATGGCCCCGAAGAGGGCGTTGAGGTTGTAGCGCTTGTTGATCGGCAGCAACGCACTCCGGAGATCATCCGTTGCTGCGTGCAGCGAGATCGCTAGGTTGACCTGGAGATCCTCCTGGGTGAAGCGCACGATGCCCGGGACGATGCCCACGGTGCTGACGGTGATGCGCCGTTGCCCCATCTGGATGCCGTTGGGGTCGATCAGACGGGCAATCGCCCCCATCGTGTTGTCATAGTTCAGGAAGGGCTCGCCCATTCCCATGAAGACGACATTGGTCAGCCGTTGGCCTTGGGCCTGGAGCTCGCGCTCGAAATGGAGCACCTGCGCAATGATCTCTCCGACGCTCAGGTTCCGCCGAAAGCCCATCTGGCCCGTCGCGCAGAACTGGCAGCCGACCGCGCATCCGACCTGGCTGGAGATGCAGGCGGTCCGCCGGTCGATGTAGCGCATCAACACGACCTCCACCTGTTCGCCGTCCTGCATCTGGAGCAGGTCCTTCCGCGTGTCGCCCGTGAGCGACTCCTGAACCGCCAGAACCGGCGGCACATAGAGCACGGTCTCTTCCACCAACTTGGCGCGCAGGGCTTTCGGCAGCGACGTCATATCCTCCATGTCGGTCGCCAGGTGGCTGTACAGCCACGTCCACACCTGGTCGGCCCGGTATCTGGGCTGGCCCCATTGCTTAAGGAGCGTCTCCAGGGCGTCGTGGTCCAGATCATACAGGTTCGTTCTTGTGTCGGACGTCTTCTTGTTAGCCATGATCGGCCTCTCTCTTGGGTTTGTGCTCCCAAGCACGGACCAGGCTCGGCAGGTCGTCCACCACTACCGTAGGCCGGATGGGAGAAATCTGCAGTTCATCTATCTGTGAGATGCCGGTCAGCACCAAAGCCGTCGGCATGCCTAGCCGGACGCCACCCAGGATATCCGTGTCCAACCGGTCGCCGATCACCAGGGTCGTCTCCGGCGTCGTGCCCATCCTGGTCATCGCTTGTTCGTACAACAGCCGGGAGGGCTTACCGGCGATCACGGGTCTGACGCCGGTCGCGGCCTCCAACGCCGCTGTCTGTGCCCCGTTGCCGGGGGCCAAGGCCTCCTCCAACGGGTAGGTCCGGTCCGGATTAGTGCCCACAAAGGTGGCGCCAGCGAGGATCAGTCGCGTCGCCGTGGCCAGCTTGCGCCACGTCAGTTGCCGGTCCCAGCCAACCACCACCACGTCGGCTTCCGCAATGTCGTCGTCGTTGCTGTAGGTCAGTCCGTGGGTCACCAGCGCATCCTTAATGCCGGGCCCTCCTATCGCATAGACCGTGGCGCCGGGTCGGATATCGGCGACGTAGCGCGCCGCCGCTATGGCTGAGTTGAGAACGTGGTCGGGCGTCGTCGTGATCCCCATCCCGGCTAGCTTTCCCACATAGTCCGCCGGCGTGCGACTCGAGTTGTTCGTCACCAATACGTATGCCAGGTTGTGCTTGTCGATCAGGCGGAAGAAGGCCTCCAGTCCGGGAAGCGGGGCGTCTCCCCGCCAGAGCACACCATCCATGTCGCAGATCAGCCCGCGGATCTGGCCGAAGTCCAGGGCTTCCGCGCTTGATGTGTCAGACGTTGATGAGGCGCAACCGCGCTTGAGGCGCTCATAGGCCTCCGGTGTGTCTACATCCGTCAGCTCGCGCGGATCGGTTATGGTCAGATAGTCGAGATCGCCGCTGTACTTCTCGAAGAGCGCGCGACCTCCGACGTCCCCGGACAAGCGGGCAAGCTCGGGGAAGTAGGTCCGGCCGAAGAGCACAGGTGTGCCGCGCCTGCCGCTCTGGTCCCGTGGGACGACGATGCCGCGTCCAGTCTTGCCCTGTTTCCGAGCTATCTCCTGGCTTCTATGGACCAGCGCCTGCAGCAGTTGGGGCGTGATCAGCGGCTGGTCGACAGGGATGAAGATCGCGGCTTCGACGTTCTGCGGCACGGCAGCGATGCCGACGTGGAGGCTCGTGCTGACGCCCTCGTCCCAACGGTAGTTGCGGACAATCTGAACCGGTCGTGAGGCCAATGCTGCGCCGACTGCTTCGGCATGGGCTCCTACCACGACAATGACAGGATCCAGGCCCGCAGCCCAAGCAATATCGGCGATGTGGGTGATCAGCGGCAGCCCCTCCCAATCCAGCAGCTGTTTGGGTTG
>JAFGNI010000653.1 GCA_016927095.1 Anaerolineae bacterium
GCCAGATAGGCCTCGAAATCCGCGATTGCCTCCTGATATTCGCGAAGCTGCTGGTAGGCAATCCCGCGATTGAATCGCGCCTCAATCAGCGTCGGATCCAGGTCGTAGGCTTTCGTGAGGTCCAGCACCGCACGGCGGGGGTGGTCGAGCTCGCGCCAGAAGAGGATTCCCCGCTCCATATAGGCACGCGCATAGGCGGGATCGAGGGCGACTGCCTGTGTGAACGCCTCGACCGCGCGTTCGTACTCCGACGCCAGGCTGTATTTGTTCCCTGAGTGGCGGTAGCTGCCGGCAAGCACGTAGTACAGACGCGAGCGCAAAACGGCAACCCAGCCACCGATCCACGGTAAGCGCATCCTATTTCCTCCCCACATCCAGTGTGGCGCGGTAGACCGCGAGCGTTGCCCTGGCGACCTCTTGTTGAGTGAAGTGGTTCAGGACACGCGCGCGACCACGTGCGCCCAAGTCACGGCGCAGCGCCGGCGCCTTGATCAGCTCGTCAAGGACGTTGCCAAGCGCGCCGGCATCGGCTTCCGGGAAGACACATCCCGCATCGCCGATCACGTGTGGAATCTCGCCCACGTCGGATCCCACGACCGCAGCTTCGCACGCCATTGCCTCAATCAGCACCCGACCGAATTGCTCGGTCCAGTTGGACCGACCACGTGAGGGAAGTACGAGGATATCGGCCTGGCGGTAGAAATCCGGCATCGCGGTCGAGGGTAACCAGGGGCGGAAAGTGACCCTGTCCGCCAAACCCAGAGCATTCACACGCTCGCGAAGCTCTCGTTCTGCAGGACCGCTTCCCAGAAGTGTCGCGCGCCAGGATCCCTGAAGGGGAACCAACGCATCAAGTAGCACGTCGATCCCCTTCTCCGGGACCAGGCGACCGACGTAGGCGATGTGCAGGGATGTCCCACCGCGTGGCGTGACCGTGCCGCTCGGAAGCGGGGGGTGGAAAACCTCCGGGTCAACGCCAAACTGAGGGATGACAGTCAGCGGACCACCATAGCCCTTGGCCCGCCAGACCTCAGCTGAAGTCCGGCTGCCCACGATTGCGTGCTCAACGTGTCTTAGGTTGTACCGCTCTATCTTTGAGAAGGGGAACGGGTAACGTCGGGTCAGGTTCTGCCAGGAGAACCAGATCGTTCGAGCACCCGCACGGTGCGCCAGAACGTTAGCATGATAGGTCGCCAGGTTGTAGGGCTCCTCATCGATGTGTACCAAATCGGGCTGCACGTCCTGAATTACGCGTGCCAGACGCGGGTAGAAGTGTAGATGGAACGACCCGTTGAGGACTGCCGGAAGGACGGTCAACCTGTAACCGTTTGTGTGGGCGCGTTCCAACCGTGTGACGCCCCGCTCATCTCGCCAGAAGGGCGGTACAACCACGGTGAGCGCAAGATCCTGCGCCGCCTCAGCCATCGCCTCCAGCTTCTTCTGGTAGGTGCCCACGATGCAGGCTTTGGAGATCATCAGAACACGCAAAGAACTCCCCCGGGGCTGTGAAGTGACAACTAAAGGAAGTATAACGTCACAGGATCGTTACGCAATCGCTGTTTAGTTAGGATTTAGATTGCTTTACACGGTTCTCAAACCGTGCTATACTGAAAAAGCTTTCATATTCTGCAATACCAATGTGCGGCCGCCGCAACTCTTACGGTTGCGAGGATGGTGTCTCTCGGAGCTACCTGACCCTGTGATAAGGACGCCTAGTGGAACGTGACGCGAACCTCCCGGTAACTCTGACGCGCCTGGCTGATCAATTGCGAGCCTGTGGGCTCGGCGACATCGCGGGTAGTGCAGTCGACATCCTCCGGGTTTGGGGGTTCGTGGGGAGTCAGATCCTCTGGATGGCTATGCCACTGATCGGCGAAGCGACGTTTGCACCGGTAGCAGAGACCCTGGAAGACCCCGAAGCTCTGGCAGCTCTCCGGACCTACCTCGTCCGTCAGGACGGGGCCGTCACCGGCTCGGCTGAAGGAGAGTAAGCATGGCCGACCAACTGATTGCACTGGGTTTGGCCCTCATCGGCGCCATTGCTCTCGCCGCGTGCGGCATCCGGCAAAGGCGTAAGATCCAGGAGGCGACGCCGGTCGGAACCGGTGTGCCGATGTTCAGAGCCTTCTCGGACGAGGTGGGGCGGGTTGCCGAGGAGGGGCGCTCGATCCACGTGGCCCTAGGCAGTGGCGATATCCTGGGTGAGCAAGGTATGGTCTCCATCGCCGCCCTCCAGGGCCTTACCGCGCTGACCGAGCTTTCAGCTGCTTACGATACGCCTCCGCTGATCACTGCGGGTAACCCCACGCTGTATCTGTTGGCCGAGAATCAGGCGCGTGGTGCTTACGCACGCCTGGGCAGCTCAGAGAGCTACCGGTTCGGAACCGTGCGCTATGTTGCACCCTCGCCGATCGTCTATGCAGCGATGGCAGCGACACTGGCGGCCGATGAGTCGCTGGGCACCAACATCAATCTCGGCAGCTTTGATCAGGAAGTAAGCTTGTTGACCCATGCAGCCACGGTCAACAACGTAGCGCTGTTTGGTGGCGCAGCCTCGCCCACGGGAGCGGCGGCGCTTTATCCGGAACTGGGTCCTACCCATATGGCGATAGGTGAGGAGCTCTTTGCTGGTGGCGCTGAAGTGACCAAGCGCTCAGCGTTCTGGGCAGGCCTGGCGACGCAGGACATAATGCGATGGCTGGTCATCCTGGGTATGTTGGTGGCTGCCGGCGCATCGCTGCTTGGGCTTGGAGGATAATAGGTCATGTTCCGATGGTTTCTGCCCACCCTCGTCGCCGTCGTTGTCGGCCTGGTTGTGCTGCTGGGATCCCTATTGCCAATCCCGCTGCTAGTGTCTATCCGGGCTGATCTCTTGAGGGGCGCCGCGGTTGTCGCAGCCTTTGCGATGGTTCTGGCCTTCGCCAACGTGCTCCGTGTCCATTTCGGGCGCCTCGTCTCGAAGCAAGCAAGACAACGCTTCGCCAGTCTCATTCTTCTCATATCGGCTATTGCCAGCTTTATCCTGGTCCTTATGCAGGGGCCGCAGGGTGTCGTGTCACAGATGATTGTTGAGGGCGTGCTGATTCCGGGGCAGTCTACACTATTGGCCCTGACGGCGGTGACCCTCGTGCTGGCGGGTGCCCGCCTTCTGCGGACGAGGCGTACCGTTAGCAGCGTACTCTTCCTAGCTGTGGCGTTGATCGTGCTCCTGACCACCGTGCCAATGGTATACCCGGGGATCCTGGGGACGGTGATGCAGTTTGTGGATGCGGTGGCAAGCGGGGGTATGCGCGGGCTGCTTCTTGGCGTGGCTCTGGGCACAGTGGTGACGGGTCTGCGCATCATTCTGGGTATTGATCGACCCCATAGCGGTGGATGAGTGAGCTAGGACCAGACTATGATTCGTTGCCCTTCCTGTGGAACGTTCAATCACGACAGCCAGCGTGCCTGCAGGTCCTGCGGTTCGGCACTGCCCCAGACCCGGAGGCGCTGTCCTGAGTGCGGTGCGCTCAATCCGGTCGGGAACCTCTTTTGTGATCGGTGCAACACGCGTCTCGTTGAGACGGAGGACATTGCCGGTACACACCACCCGGTCCCAACACCAGCGCCCGACAGCTCCCAAGATAGCCACACTGCTGTCAAGGGAATCTCGCTCCCCACGCGAGCCTCGACCGGAGACGAGGGCACCGGACAGCGACCGGAGTTGCCTGACTGGCTCGCCGACCTAGTCGATGAGGACACCGAGTTTGGCCTCACGGAGCCCGCACAGAATGGATCAGCCAAGCCGGACACAGAGGTTGATGCTGGTGAGGATGCGTTCCCCGATTGGCTCGGCGGTGGGGAGGTATTGACGCAGTCTCCACTCCGCGACGCGATGGAGGCGTCCTCGCTCCCAGCTTGGCTCGCGGCGGGTACGGAGGAGACACCACGTGAGCACGATGATGCGTCGGGCGAGGTAGCGATCTTCGATGAATCGGAGCTGCCCGATTGGCTGGCGCAGGCGCAAGGTCTCACAGACGCTTCCATTGGCGACGCTGCTGAATCGGCGGACGAGCCGGAAGACGAAA
>JAFGNI010000108.1 GCA_016927095.1 Anaerolineae bacterium
AACGATGCATCATGCCCGATGGCGCATTGCTTTCCAGAGTCACGCCGCCATCCTATCACGCTAACATCAATGTGCAATACGGAAAACGGGACCGCGATAGACTGCGGTCCCGTCGGAGTTCCGGAGACACACGCCCAAGACGCTACACTTTCGGGACTGCCAGCGCCTGTCGCAGTGCGTTCAACCCCCCAGGCGTTGTATACGCTGTAGCATCGACCAGCCGGATATTAAAGCCAAGCCTGGGAATATCTGTCCCATCACTGCGGGTCCCACGCTCCCAGTCTCGGTGCGGATAGAAGAAGGAGGCGGCCTCATTGAGACGTTCATCCAGGCGACCGATCACGACGAAAGCATCCTGTCCCGCAGGGGTGACAATAACGTACTGATATAGATCGAGCTGTCCGACAAAAAGCTCAGCCCCCATGGACTCGGTTGCGGTATTCCTCAGAATGAGTGCGACAGCCCTTAGCACATCATCATGGGTGAGAAAACCATAGGCGTCGCTGAACTCGGGCATCCCACTGATGGCGACTCCGATCATCGCGAGTTCCGGATGACGCGCCACACGCACGATCTCCTCCTCAATCAACAGGGTCGTAGGTAGCCCGGTGATCGGATGGAGCAATGTCTCACGGCTGCTGCGACGCAGTGCATTGCGCACACGGAAGCGCAACTCCTGGACGTCAAAGGGCTTGGTGATATAGTCCACAGCCCCCAGTTCCAGGCCCGTCAGCCGATCAACACGCTCCCGTCGTTCTGTCAGGAAAATCACCGGCGTATGCTCGGTCCTTGGCTGACTACGCAACCGCATACAGACCTCATAGCCGTCGATGTCCGGGAGATGGATATCGAGCACAACCAAGTCGGGCTGGATCCGTGTTGCCATGTTGATAGCGTCCTGGCCCCATCCGGCATGGGACACCTGATATCCCAGCGATGAGAAATACGCTGTCAGCATCTCTGCCGTGCTCACCTCATCCTCAACAATGAGAATGTGGCACGGATCATCACGATCGTCGTCTGCCGTAACACCCTGCGTCGACTCGTTGGATAGTCCCATGGTCACCTGATCGTCCATTCTCTAGAGTACCAAGACGTAGCATTACGCAATGGGGTCTTTGTACACCTGGAAGGTGCAGTTGCTGTGCCCCATGCCGATACACGAGACCTGATCCACCCGGAACGTGCGTCCACCACTGATCCAGCGCAGTGCTTCCTCGATGATGCCTGCAGCGATGAAGCCGCCAGGCCTCTCAACCGTGCGCCCCCAACACATGGAGCAGCGCTCAATAATGTAGTGATACTGATCACCACCGGGATCGCGCACATAGGAGGTCTGGTCACTTAGCGAATCAAATACCTTCGCCACCGCGGGAAGCCCCGCCCGCACCTTGGACTGAAGGGGCAGGATCCTGAACGCTAGATCACTGGCACCCACCAGTGCGCCGAAATTGGCGAGGCCGCGCGCAAAGAGGACCCTACCCAACCGTAGTTGCAGGCCACGACCTCCACGAGGCCCATACATATCCTCAAGGGCCCGGTTCAGGGCAGAGATATAGGCGAAGTCAAACCCCTTGTCCAGCGTATCGGGCGGGGGATCGGTGATGAACTGCCCGAGACGTGCCATGTTGAGGATCGCATTGAGGCCGTTACGCCCCATGATCTCCTCGAGTGCATCGAAGAGAATCAGGCCGAAGCGATGAGGATAGAGATAACCGCTAGGTTGCGGGGCGTCAGCCACTGTCGACCTCCTCCGGTCCGTGCCTAGAGAATCCGCGAGAACTCCTCCGCAGCACGACGCATATCCAGAAAGAGCAGCCCAAGTTTGGCCTGTTGCCGGGCAAGCACCGTCAGAACAGCGTCCTGACCCACGGCGCGCAGGATTACATAGCCTCTCTCGCCACGCACATAGACCTCGTCCAACAGACCCCGACCCAGTTCACCGGCAATGCGTTCACCTAACGAAAGCATTGCGGCTGACATGGCCGAGACCCGGTCCTCTTCCACGCCCTGAGGCAGGGACGTGGCGATGGGTAGCCCATCTACACTGATGATCGCAGCTGCCTCAACATCCATGCTGCTCGCCTGCAACTCTCGCAGTCGATCAATCATCCGCTCGTTTCGCGACCTGCTCGCCATTGTTTCAGCCCTCCGATACTGGTGATTGCCCGTCCAGGAACGGATCGACAGAAAACCGGACTCGGGACGTGCAAGCTCCGTTGAGACAAGCGCCTGCACTAACACATATCTGGTTCAGTAAGAGAGTACCATAGGTATGGAATACTGTCAAGATATGGTTAAAAAGAAACCGCAGGCATCAACCGGTTTTGGGCTCCAAGGGCGTCATACCGGGACAAAGCGGGTCCCCATCAACCACACACAGACCACGATACACGATATCCAAAGCTGCCCTCATCCGATCCCTCCAGCAGAACACCTCGGGCGGTGTGCAAAGACACTCCAGCACACTTAGCCGGAAGAAATAGGTAGCGATGAGCGCTCCAGCAACCTCAGCGTCACAGTCCGTCTGAAATACGCCCCCCCGCTGACCTTCTCGAACAAGTCGAGCTATCGCCTCGGCTAGCGACGCGCGCCCTTCCGGGGGTAGCTCAGGCAAGGGATGTGTCAGCATATACATGGCCATCCGCTGGAAAAGATGGGCATACGGATTCAGAACCTGTCGGATGCCGTCGAGGAGTGCCCAGATGCGATCCGTCGCCACCGCACCCTCAGCTGGCAGGATATCGAGCAGGGGCTTAATGCGCAGGTAGAGTAGATCCCCCAGCAACGTCTCCTTGCTGCTGAAGTAGTTGAAAAACGTACCCTTTGCTACATCAGCCGCGGCCGCGATCTCCTCCACAGTAGTTGCGTCAAATCCCTGCGTCCGGAATAGGTGTTCAGCCGCGTGCAGCAGGCGCCCGTGCGTCCGCTCCCTGCGACGGTCCCAGCGCGTCTGAGTTCCAACTGAAGGTTCTGTCAAAGCAGCTCCAATCGGCGTAGGAATAGGTCGATGACTGACCCCGGTCAAATATGACCGGGGTCAGTATAGCAGGGGGAGACGCGTTGGGCAAACCGACGCATCAGCCATCGCTCGCTGCCTGAAGCTTTTCATGTGCCCTCCTGGTCGCTAACGCCTGCCGGATCTCCTCATACCGCTGACGGGTAAGGGGATATGCGCGAGCCACGGGGATCGACACGATCAGGAGCAGCGCCGGAACAACCGATACGGAAATGCGCAGCGCCATCAGCGCGGAAACAGGCTGACTCGGCATAGGATCCACCGCTGTCGGCTGAACATAGTGAGCCCACCGCAACGCCAGCGGGAGAACAGCCAAGGCAGCCATCCGCGCCAACTTGTCGATGAAGGTCATGATGCCGGCATAGACGCCCTCCTGGCGCCGCCCACTCATCAGCTCATCCACTTCCATCACATCGGGCGTCATCGCCGAAGGGATCACGTGTGCAGCAGAGACGCCGAATCCCGCCAAGGCCCCCAGGACATAGACCGGAGCCTTGGCTCCCTGGGGAACGAGGAAAATGGACAGCATCACCACTGCCCAGCTTGCCATGCTGATAGTGTAGGCCTGACGCTTTTCCAGCCGGTGTGAGAGATAACTGACCAGCGGAAGAAAAAGGAAAGCCACTGCCAGGATCAAGCCCTGGACCATCGAAGTCTCATCTTCAGTCATGCCGGTCCAGTAGGCCAGGTAGTAGGCAAAGACAGCTTGTACGATCACCACGGGGGTCCAACTCAGCAGGCGCAGTGCAACGGTAGAGCGGAAGGCCGAGTTGCGGCGGATAAAGCCGAGGGATTGCTTCAGAGGCAGGGGGGCCTCTACCTGGAACTCCTTGCGCTCGCGAGTGCCAAGGAATGTGATCAGCACCGGCGGGATAAACGCCAGTCCGCTGGCGATACCGATGGTCTGATAGGACCGAGGATCCCGTGCGGGGAACATCGGGAAGATCACCAGTCCCAGCAACAACGGAGCCGCGAGGCCCGCCCCGATGGAGACAGCCATGCGGTAGGTAACCAACGAGGTACGCTCGTCATGGTCATCCGTAAGCTCTGGCGTGAGCGCCGAATATGGGCAACTGACTGCCGTAAACGCCGCCTCATAGAAGATGTAGACACCTGTGTAGAACAGGAAAAGCACGATCTGGCTGCTCGTAGCAGGGATAACCCAGAGTAGCGCGAAAGACACGCCAAAGGGGATCGCCCCAAA
>JAFGNI010000654.1 GCA_016927095.1 Anaerolineae bacterium
TAGAATACGGACCACCTAGCCGAGATAGCTCAGTTCGGTAGAGCAGTGGACTGAAAATCCATGTGTCCCCAGTTCAATTCTGGGTCTCGGCACTGGGTAGAAGTGGATAGCCAGCCAGGGCTATCCACTTTTGTTTTCCCCCTCAGCTATCTGCCCCTTCCGCGCATGGCTTATGGCTCACGACGCACTTCCGGAACCTTTTGCCCTGTCCCATCGTCTTGAGGACAGAGAACGGACCGGGATGAGAAGCCCCATTCCGGATGACCCAACCTGATCTGTCATCATCGCGAGAGGAGACAACAATGTCGAGGTTCAAGAAGGCGATATGGCTGTTCGTGACGGTGGCCCTCTTGGCCACCACCGCGGTGACGCCTGCAGTGGCAGCCCCCGCCGTGCAGGGCCGCGATGACGGCGCCGATCCCGACTACATCGAGGCCATCGAGAAGACGGCGGCGATGGTCTGGGATCCCCAAGCCCAGCGCTTGGTGGAGAAGTATGGCTTGAACATCATCAACGTCACCTGGGAGGACACCGGACGGTACTACGACTCATCGGTGGGACCGAATATCTCCGACGTGACGATTCAGGTACAGCACAAGAATCCGCGCACCGGCGATTACGAGCTCACGCTCATGCCGGTGATCCGTTACCCGAACTTCACCGATCTGACCGCCGACATATCCCCCGACGACTTCTACCTGTTGGTGGGCAATGAGGCCGGTGGCGCGCTGCAGCGCGTGACGCTGACCGAGTATCTGAGCCAGTTGCCGCGCTACCTTAGCGATCCGGACTCCTGGGAGGGCGACGAGGTCTCGCTGATGTCCCGGCGCGACACCCACGTCCTGGTGAGTGCCCAGGCGGCCTTCCTGCCGGTGCCCGAGGAGGGCAAGGCAGAGTTTAACCCGGTCATCTTCAACTACCAGTCCTACCAGGGCGATCCCGCGGTGCTGACCATCGTGGCGACCCGTGAGGGGACCAGCGCGACGATCATCGATAACGTCCGCGACGCCTTCCCCGCCGGCTTCTCCTGGGGCCAGCGTCTCTTCTTCAACCAGAACGGCGAGCGCGCCAGCTTCACCGGTGAGCGGCTGAGTGACTTCGTCCCGGAAGAGCAGCCCGGTCGTGAGGATCCCAGCGCTGATGAGCAGACGCCCGAGGCGGCGGGGGAAGAGGGGCTGAACATGGTCCTGCTCATCCAGGTGCCGCTCAAGCAGAAGCACCCGATGCGGGGTTTCGTGGAGGAGGAGGGTCTGGCCTATGGGATGGCGCCGGCGGCGGCTGAGAAGGCCGCAGACGAGCGCTCGGATGTCGAGGCGGCTGTGATTGGCCACGGCGAGGTGGAGGGCCCCTTCACTGAGATTGACGACCTGAAGATCGAGCGCGATCCTGACTTTCCCATTCGCGTCACAGTGCAGTTCTACAAGGCGACCAGCAACGGCGTGATCTCCGAGGCCGACGTCGAGGCCATCGCGGATCAGATCCGGCGCGTCTACGACGAGGCCGACTATGTGGGCAGCCTGGTGGTCGACGGCCCTTCCGACCGCCCCACCGAGTACGATGGCTCGAAGGTCGAGCCCGACGATTGGTGGGAGGTCTTCTGGCGCCGGTTCGAGCAGAACACCGGGATGGACCGCGAGGATGCCTACCGGCTCTGGCGGCGTCTGGGCATCAAGGCCTGGCAGTGGTGGCCCCTGCCCAAGCCCCGCTGGCTAGATGATCAGGTTCACTAGCGAAAGCTAACTGGGTGCCCCCACCCAGAGCTTAGGACCAGCGAGCCGGCCCGAAGTGGCCGGCTCGCTGGTTGTCTGTACGGGTGTCTGAGCAATCTCAGGCCGATCCTGGGCTACAGCTTCCTTGCATGCGTTATAGGCCGGTTGTATACTTCGGGCGCAGACGAGCCAGCCGTCTTCCGTCAGCCCCTTTCGTCCTCTGAGGTCCTTCTCGGCTTGTCCGGTCAGGGCTGTGCTTGTTCCCTTGGTTTCCGGTGCGTTGCTGAAACCTGAGCTCCATCCTATGTCAGGAGGTGACCGATGGTGAGGAAGGTATTGGTCTCTGTTGCAGCCGTATCGGTGAGTCTGCTGCTCCTTGTAGGTTTCGCCCAAGCCGTTCGTGCCGATCCTGAGGTCCCGCCCGTGCTACCTGAGGGCGTGAGCCCCGCAGAGGTCACCGGCACTTGTGAAGACGGCTATCAAGCTAGCGGTGCGGTCTATCGCATCTGTATGCCGTCGCCGCGGAGTTTCTGGAACGGCAAGCTCGTTGTCTATGCCCACGGCTACGTGCCGTTCTACCGGCCTGTGGAGATCCCTGAGAGTCAGATGAGGCTGCCCGGCGCCTTGTTGTCTGTGGATGAGATGGTGACGCTTCTGGGGTACGCCTTCGCGGCATCCAGTTACTATACCAATGGCTTGGCGGTGCTTCCCGCACTGTCTGATCTGGTCGATCTGGTCGATTTGTTCGCACAGGAAGAGACCACGCCCACCGAGGTGTTGCTCGCGGGCGTCTCTGAAGGCGGCTTGATCACGGCGCTGGCGGTGGAGCAGCATCCCGACGTCTTCGACGGGGGCCTGGCGATGTGTGGGCCCTATGGTAGCTTCAAACTGCAGGCTGATTATCTCGGTCACACGCGCGTCGTCTTTGACTACTTCTTCCCGGGACTGATGCCGGGGAGCCCCGTGAGTATCCCCACGACGCTCATCGATACGTGGGAGACCTCCTACTACACCGCCACGATTCTGCCGGTCTTGCAGAACCCCGCGAACGCGGTTTCGATCACGCAGATTCTCCAGGTGGTGGGGATTCCGCCCTATGAGTTTGATCCGCCCGATAGCACGACCGCGCTCGAGCGGCTCCTGTGGTACAGCGTCTACGCGACCAACGACGCCAAGGCCAAGTTGGGCGGGCAGCCCTTTGGCAACATGACCTATGTCTATCGAGGTTCTCAGGATGATGCGGCGCTCAACGCAGGGGTTCAGCGGTTCGCTGCCGATGCCATCGCTGTGGCGACGTTGGAGCGGGATTACAACCCCACCGGCGTGCTGACCGTGCCGCTGGTGATGATGCACACCACGGGGGACGCGTTGGTGCCCTACTGGCAGGTGCCGCTCTATCGCGCGCACACGATCCGCGCGGACAACATCGCGCTACACTACCCTATAGAGGTGGATCGCTTTGGGCACTGCAGCTTCACCTCAGAGGAAGTCTTCGAGGCTTTTGATCAGCTGGAGGCCATGGTTGCCGACCCGCCGGTCTATCGGCCGATCTCTCGGGTGCTGCTGCCGCTCGCAGTGCGGATACAGTAAGCGCTTTAGCCATCGGGACCTCGACGTGAACAGGGCCGCCCCAGCTGGGGCG
This sequence comes from Anaerolineae bacterium, assembly GCA_016927095.1. The sequence goes on from JAFGNI010000654.1 coordinate 3,352, forward strand.
GCCCTGTTGTCGCCTGCCGAAGGCGGTTACGGTGCCA
>JAFGNI010000109.1 GCA_016927095.1 Anaerolineae bacterium
AGCAGATGCTGGGGCAGCATCAATGGATCGCCGCCCGACAGTAGGACATCACGGATCTGCGGCGTAGCAGCGATGTACGCAAGTTGGCGCTCATAGGCCGCTGTGTTGAAGGCCTGATGTTGATCTCCGACGAGACGGCTTCGCGTACAGAATCGGCAGTAGCTGGCACACTGCGTCGTAACCAGCATCAACACGCGGTCTGGGTAGCGATGCACCAAGCCGGGCACGGGCGAATGGGCTTCTTCGCCGAGGGAATCCACCATTTCGGAGTCGAAGGGGACCAGTTCTAGCGCTGTGGGTACGACTTGCCGCCGGATGGGGCAGTTGGGATCGTGCGGATCCATCAGACTCGCGAAGTAGGGGGTCACCTCTACGTGGAACCGGCCCGGCGCTGACAGACCGACAATCTCATCAGGCGTCAGCTCCAACACCTGGACGAAGTCCTCAACGGTTCGCAGACGGTGCGTCATCTGCCATCGCCAGTCTTGCCAGTCTTCTACAGAGACGTGCTGCCAAGGATCAAAGGATTGTTTGCCCTTCCCAGGGGGCTCCTCAAAACCGCTCATTGACGTCATCTCAGGCATCTGTGTCATCCTCCGTTCTATGATAGGCCTATCGGAACATCGTCAGCGAGTTTGCAGACCTAACGTCACGCCCAGAATCAGGGGCGGCAGACGATTCACGGTCGAAGTCATAGGCTGACAGGCGATTTCCCGGACACACCGACGTGTGTCTCTGATCCCAGCAGCTGCTCCAACACACGCGATAGCTTGGCCGCCGGATATCCCTTTAGCAGGACCTGATTGGCACCGGCATCCTCAGCCTGCTGAATAGATCGGATCGTGTCAGTCATCACAACACACCACGTCTGGGGCCAGCGTCGTTTCACCTGACGTAGCAGCGCCCAGGCTTCGCCACCAGGGAGATCTGCATCCACCAGGATCAGCGTCGGCTGGTGCAGCGTCACTGTCCGCAGGGCGGATGCCAAGCTGTCCGCTTGGTGAACGGCACTAAGCAGAGGCATACTTCCCAGCAATGCTGCCAAGCCATCCCTCAGCGGACTGGGACGCGCAACCACCAACGCTGAACGGAGACTGGCCATGTGAGCTCTCCCCAAATTGCTACGCCTAGCGACGATGTTCACCATCGCCGCGATGCCCTCCGGCAACACCCAGAACACCCAATTGTAGGTGTATGATATCGGATAGCCACGCATAACGCATCGGCACACAGTCGTGATATGCGTACGACAAAAGCCTGCTGTTGTGACCGGCAGACCTACGTCATTTGTCCTGCAAAGGCGTGGTTGGCGAGGAAGTCCGGGAAGTATGGACCACTTAGTAGGTGGCAGTTTTGGCACAGGGGGCACTGTGCTGTCATCGGCTTTGCACCAGCCTGCCACAGGATTTCCACCCTGCGCCTCTATAATCCGAAACGTCTCAAGGCCTGTGACGCGGGGGCGCGCTTCACCCGGTGTCTGGGCTAAGAGGCAATCACTCTACGCGGTGATGCTACCGCCTTAGTTACGGAGGCTATGAACAATGGCACTGACAGCAACATGCCCGGCATGCGATGAGACGATTATCCTCAACGCGATGCCGAAACTCGACCAGAAAATCCGCTGCCCGCACTGCCGGACGGACCTCATCGTCGTGGATCTCGATCCTGTCGAGCTGGACTGGGACGACTTCGAGGATGATGATGACTGGGACGATGAGGACGATGAGGACGATGACGACTGGGATGACGATGACGACGACGGAGGAGAGTGGTAGGTCATCCCCAGCATAGGTAAGAACACCCGGCTTGCCAGATGGTGCTGTTCACCGCCATCGCAAGCCGGGTGTTTCTGTCTAGCCGGGCAGCCGTGATCCGCCGCTGAGGGCAGGGTAGGGTCGCAGCGACGGCAGCTTACTGGTCTTCGGTGCCCGCCTCGTCCAAGCGCGCCAGACCCTCTCGCAGAGCATAGAGAGCGGCCTGCGTGCGGTTTGCCACGTGCAGCTTCCGAAGTATGTTGCTGACGTGCGTGCGCGCCGTCCTCTCGGTGACGAAGAGCTGCTTGGCGATGTCTTCGTTGCTCAGACCTCGAGCCACGAGCTTGAGCACATCCATCTCCCGGTCCGTCAGTGGCTCCGTTGTTGGGGGAAGCTTCGGTGGACCGCGCAGTTCCTCGATGAGCTTGCGAGCCACAATGGGATGCATCGTCGGCGTGCCGGCATGCACGTCACGGATGGCCTGCAGCAGCGCCTGGGGTGAGGTATCCTTGAGGAGATAGCCCATCGCACCGGCCTTGATCGCCGGGAAGATCTGCTCGTCCTCAGCAAAGCTGGTCAGAACCAGGATGCGGGCACCTGCATGGCGTGTGCGAATCTCATTGATAGCCGCAATGCCGTCCACCCGAGGCATCACGAGATCCATCAGGATGACATCCGGATCGAGCCTATCAACGAGGGCGATGGCCTCGGCACCATCGCGCGCCTCACCCACCAAAGTCATGCCGGGTTCTGTCTCCAGCAACCAACGCAGTCCCTCGCGAACAATGGCGTGGTCGTCCGCGATCATCACACGAATAGTATCGCCCACGGCGCTAACGCTCCTCGTGATCCATGACTGGCTGATCGAGCGTCACGATCACACGGGTCCCGCTTCCCGGCGTCGAGTCAATCACGAGTTCTCCCCCTAGCCTCTCAGCACGTTCCTCCATGCTGGACAATCCAAAGCTGCCCTCTGCCGTTACCCGATCTACACTGAAGCCTTTGCCGTCATCGACAATCTCAAGCCGGAGAGAGCTCCCGGCGACCACGATTCGCACATTGACGGAGGTTGCGGCGGCGTGTTTGAGCGCGTTGTTCAGCGCCTCCTGCGCCAAGTAGTACAACTGCTCCTCCAGTGTCGCCGGCAGTGCCAAGTCCCCGTCTACGGTCAAAGAGGCTTCCACACCGGCACGTCGTTCTACAGTCTCTAGTCGTTGGCTCAACGCCCGCACCAAGCCGACGCGCCGCAACACCGAGGGGCGCAACTGGTAGACCAGCAACCGCATCTCCTTGAGCGCCTGCTGACCGATCTCACCCAGCCGAGTCGCCACGACACGAGCCTGGTCAAGATCACCAGAGTTCGCCAGACGTCGTGTCGCTTCGGCGAGCAGGGTGACACTATACAATGACTGTGTTACCGAATCATGCAGATCTCTGGCAAGCCTGCTGCGCTCTTGTAGCACAGCCGCTTGCTCGGCCTGCCGTCTGAGCCAGGCGTTCTCCACAACCAAAGCGGCTTGCGCGGCAATCCGGGCAGCCCGCGTGGTGAGTGTCTCCCAATCGGCGGGTGGCGCCGTGTACAGGAGCGTCAAGACCCCCCTGCAGCGCTCAAGCTCATCCGTGCTCGCGGGCCCGCCTGCAGACCTGGCAGCACCGGCATCGTCCCCGATCAACAGGGGGACGATGAGTAGGGCCGCATAGGTGTCGCGAAGAAGTCCCAGCCAACCGCGCAACCCATCACCGCCGGGAGCGCCGCCTATGACGCCACCCAAAGCTGGATCGGTCAAATCGAGACGCTGAACACCGGACTGCTCTGGGCCAAAGGCCTCGAGGAACGCCCTTGGTTCCCACGAAACCGGTGCCCCTACGACGGCCTCGGGCAAGCCAATGCTGGCATCGAGGACGAGACGGGCCAGTTCCGGATCTAGGCGATAGTAGGCAATCGCCGCAGGCTTCAGCCGCTGCCCGATCTGCATAACCAGATAAGCACCGATCTGTTGTTGGGGTTGGTCGGCATTTAGAATCCGGAGCAGATCCTCTGCCGTTCGGTCCAGCATCGTCATCAATCAGATACCTTGTTACCGTGCTCACAACGCATCACATATCTCGCCAGAGGCTTGGCAAAGCATGCAGTCAAGCCCGTTCACATGGTATCACTCTCTCGTCGAGACTCAATATCACGGCTCTATGTTGATTCCTGACGCGTTCGTGCTAGACTGGGAGATACAGAGATTGATATGATATAAATGACGCATTCAGAAGCACGCAGTGCAGGCGCCTGCGGCATAGGGCTAGGAGTATGACCCATGAAGCGAGCTACGTTGGCACAAGGGTTGTGGGTAGGTGGTCTCACGGGGTTGGTGGTCCTAGCAACTCTCTACTCCGCCAATCAGGCCTTCGGGGCGCCTTTTGTCCCCTACGATGTCTGGAACTGGCAAGCCCGCGTCACTCCCGGAAACGCGCTTTCCTTGACGCTATCTTGGCCGGGCACCGTTCTGGCTAGGGTCTTCAACGCGCGCGAATCCGCGTGGGGGAAAACGTCGGAGCAGATCGGTTCCCTGCTGCTCTCCCTTGCCGTCTTGGCGGGGATTGGACTACTCGCTGCATGGCTCAAGGGACACGCCGAGCGCCGCCGTGTAAGAGCTGGACTGTGGGGTAGTGCCGTCGTCCTGATCTTGATCTCAGCAGTAGAGCTCGCAGTCGGCCTGGAAAGGCCCGTCCTCTCCTTGACCTGGTTAGCGATCGTCCTGCTGGGATGGGGCATCTTGCTCGACAGCATTCTGGACGGTAGGATCTTCTCAGCAATCTCAGAAAGCACCGACGAAGCGCGACGCCAGGGCCTCATCAAGCTAGCGAGCAGCGCGCTCGGCGCAACACTAGCGGCATGGGGTGTGGGGCGGTTGATAGCAAGTGGTGACGAGGGCACCGGGGCAGACCGGCCCTTGACCGGGATCACCCCTGTGGCGCCGGATGATGAACCACCGGTGGTCGTAACAGCGCCAAGGGTCACACCAGCGGGATCCGAAGGAATAACCTCCGGAGATATCGCGGAAATCCCCATCGGCGACGACGGCAGAGTAGTTCCCGTGCCCGGCACCCGCGAAGAGATCACGCCTCAGGGCGAGTTCTATCGGGTAGATATCAGCGCAACGCCCCTTAGCCTCGATGGTGAGAGCTGGCGCCTTGCGATGGCAGGGCTTTTCGAGCAGACGCCCCAGCTGACACTTGGCGACCTTCGAGCCTATCCAGCACGCACTCAAGCGATCACGTTGAGTTGCATCTCCAACCCGGTCGGCGGCACCGCGATCAGCTCAGCCTATTGGACCGGTCTGCGCCTCAACGATCTGCTCGAGGATTTGGGGCTGCTGCCAAAGGCGCAGTATCTGTACATCCAGTCGGCAGACGGCTTCTACGAGACCGTTCCAATGGAAGACATGATGAACCCCAGAACGCTGCTCGTCTACGGCATGAATGACCGCACGCTTCCCGACAGACACGGCTTCCCATTGCGCATCTACATCCCCAACCGCTATGGGATGAAGCAACCGAAGTGGATTGAACGGATCGAGGCCACGGAGACCGACAGAGGTGGCTATTGGACGGATCGTGGCTGGAGCAAGCAAGCCATCGTCAACACCACGTCCGTCATCGACGTGGTAGCTGTTGATACCGAGGAGAACGGCTACATTCCGGTGGGCGGGGTCGCTTGGGCCGGTGCCCGCGGCATCCAGAAGGTTGAGGTCCAGATCGATGAGGGCGAGTGGCATCAGGCAGCCCTCCGAACACCGGCGCCCAGCCCGCTTGCATGGGTTCAATGGCGCTATCATTGGATGGCATCACCAGGGAATCACACGCTCAGCGTGCGCGCCACCGATGGGACGGGTGAGCTGCAGACGCCGGAGGCACGAGACACCCTCCCCAACGGGGCGACCGGCTACCACAGCGTCGATGTCGAAGTCTAGCCGCAGCCTCAGGTGGGTAGCTGGAACTAGTAGCCGGCTCTCATATCCACCACGTTTCGGAGGGGCATCTTTGTGACATAGCGCCGCAAGTTATCCAGGAAGATGGCCAGGGCCCGCTCATCGTAGTATGGGTTGTGTCCAGCATAGTGGGCGGTGACAATCACGTTGGGCATGTCCCACCACGGCGAATCCTCGGGCAGGGGCTCGGTCTCGAAGACATCCAGCCCGGCGCCTCCGATCCATCCCTCTTGGAGGGCGCGCAGAAGCGCATTCTCTTGGATCGTCCCACCGCGGCCGATATTCACGATGATCGCTGATGGCTTCATCGCTCTGAGTTCGGTCTCACCAATCATCCCACGCGTCCTCTCCGTCAATGGCACGGTGAGGACGAGAAAATCCGCCTCCGGCAGCACGTCAAGCAGTTGATCAGGTCCGACCATCCGCGCGACGCCCTGAACGGCATCCGCCGGATCGCGGCGCACACCGATGACGCGGATGCCCAACGCTGCAGCCACCTTGGCTGTCTGGGCCCCAATCGCCCCCACCCCGACCAGCACCATCGTCGTGCCCGGTAGCTCGAAGACATTTTGGCCGCAGGGATCGGGGGGCTGGACCCACCGGTGTGCCACTTGATCCCGCACGGCGCAGTGTAGCCCACGCGCGAAGGCCAGCAACAGCGCGAAGATATGCTCAGTGATCGGCACAGCATGGATACCCGACCCGCTCGTCAGGATGAAGTCCTTCTCAACGATCTCGGGGCGCGTAACGAAGCTGTCCACACCGGCTGCCCAGTGCTGCACCCATTGCACCCTCGGCATAGCCAGCACCACATCGGGGTCTAGCCAGCCGGCTGCGACCTCGATCTCATCGAGGCTATCTTGAATCGCTGCTTCTTCCCGAGAGACCACGACCGTCATGTCTGGCACCACATCCTGCACTTGAGCAAGCTGCTCTGGTGTCACATCGTCTACATCTGTGCAAAGCCATAGAAACGGCATGTTCGGTCCTTTCGCATTGTCAAACGCTATGGTGCGAGCATTCCCGCTACCGTCAGTCCAACGCCTGGGAAAGAATGTAGCGTGCCTCGTCACCCGCCAACTCGGATACGGGATCCCGCGTCTGGAAGATGAGTGTGGGAATCGCTCCTTGCCGCAGGGTCGCGTCGATCATCGCTCTGCGGTTCTCGCCCTTGCCGTAGTTGTAGCCGATGCCGCGCGATAGGCCGCCAAAGAGCACCTCGTTAACGGGCAACGTCCCCTCAAGCACCCAACTGACATCCTGTCCATTAATGGCAGCAGCGTGCGCGAAATTGTAGAGATGGAACTGGACCATTGACAGGTACTGCGTGGAGATCTCGTTGCGCCCCTCGCCGGAGACACAGAAGCCCGGCGCCAATTCTGCCAACTCGCGGATCAGCTTCAGCGAACCCTCCGCGTAGGTCAGCCCTTCCAGAATCGCGTTGTCGCTGTTGTGAATCAGCTGCGAGACGTCCACGAACATGCTGTCGAGACCCAACTCCTTGATCAACTGGGCGACCTGGCGCGTCAGCTGCCTGCGCCACGGCGACCAGGCAAGGTGGACGTTTACAAGGATGTTCCAGTCCTTGTTGGCGGGCATCTGTGAATAGCTCTGCGGTGGCCCGAAGCTTCCCCATCCATCCACGGGTAACCAGCTCCACCCGCCCCAGCGCATATCAACGGGCGAGCGGGTACAGAAGTCTCGTGCCTGGAAGAAGAAAGGATGATCCGGATTCATCTGGCAGGCATTGGCATGCGGCGCCACGTGGAATCCCATCGAACGCGCTTTCTGGATGAAGGATCGCCCCTCCGCACTGGGCACAAAGGAAGGGTAGTCCTGATCGTACTTGTAGGGACGCCAGCGAGGCAGGTGCAGGAACACCTTATCGGGAGCGACGCGCTCTGACAGAGCATCCAGCAGGCCGAGGTCGGTTGGGCACCAGGAAACAGCCAGCCGGATATCATCCAGCCAATCGGGACGCAGCTGCGCTGCGTCCTCGAGCCGGTAGGTTGCCCAGTACCAAGCGCGATACCGCTTGACGGGTCCGGTCCAGTCCCCTTGGTGCGCCGAGATGCGCCACGCGAGATTACCCACGCAGCGGTTCTGCTCCAGCGGGCCGTACGGTTGCGTCACGAATGTCGCCGTCTGCGGGTCCTTGTCGTGGCCGATATGCACCTGTTTGAAGATGAAGTGCGCATCCCA
>JAFGNI010000110.1 GCA_016927095.1 Anaerolineae bacterium
GATCCGTGTCGTGGGTGTTCTGGTCTCCCTCGTGGCCCTGGTGTTGACAAGCTACGTATGGTGGGCGTCCGCGAGTGCCGGGTCTGATAAGATGCAGCTTGTGGAGCACCGGCTTTGGATCCCGGACTTGGATCTCCACTACACGGTCGGCGTGGATGGCCTGAGTTCGCCGATGATTGCCCTGGCGGGACTGCTCACTGCGCTCTCGCTCTTCTACAGCGCCTTCACCGTGAAGGAGCGCGTCAAGGAGTACTACCTCCTGTTCCTGCTGCTGGAGACCGGCATGCTGGGCGTGTTCATGGCCCTGGACTTGATCCTCTTCTATGTCTTCTGGGAGGTGGGCCTCGTGCCAATGTTCCTGCTTATCGGCATCTGGGGCGGGGCACGACGCGAGTATGCAGCCATCAAGTTCTTCATCTACACATTGGCAGGAAGCGTCTTTGGCCTCCTGAGCATCCTGGCGATCTACCATGAGGTGGGCACGTTCAATGTGCTGGAGGCTGCTGCCGCGGCGCCGTTCGCGGGCAACACGACGTGGGCCACGATTGTCTTTTGGGGTCTCTTCGTCGCCTTTGCGATTAAGATCCCGGTCTTCCCTTTCCACACGTGGTTGCCTGATGCGCATACGGAAGCTCCGACGGCCGGCAGTGTGATCCTGGCGGGCATCCTTCTGAAACTTGGTAGCTATGGGATGATGCGGATCGCACTGCCTATCTTCCCTGAGCGTTTCAGGTATTTCTCAGTCCAGGTTCCTATCATCACGGTGATGGCGCTGATGAGTATTGTCTACGGGGCATTGGTCTGCATGGCCCAGTGGGATCTGAAGCGCTTGGTCGCCTATTCCTCAGTGGCGCATATGGGCTACGTGACATTGGGCCTGGCGGCCACCTCGGCTGCGTGGTCGCAGCCGGTCGACGCCGTTTTGGATGCGGCTGTAGCAGGTATGGATGGCGCGGCGTTGCAGCAGTTCTCTCACGGTGTGGTCACGGGCGCGATGTTCTTCCTTGTAGGTATGCTCTACGAGAGAGCCCATACGCGTGATCTCAAAGCCTTCGGTGGTCTGGCGACGGTGGTGCCGAAGTTCTATGGCATTATGCTCGTGATGGCTTTTGCATCGCTGGGGCTGCCAGGCTTGATCGGGTTCTGGAGCGAGTTCTTTGTCTTCAAGGGCACGATCCGGTTGATCCCAGTCGCTGCCTTCATCGGCGTCGCGGGTATGGTTTTCACCGCGGCCTACGTGCTTTGGAAGATCGTGCAATACCTCTTCTTGGGGACGTTGGATCAACAGAGATGGGCCTCACTCAGCGACCTACGGTGGTGGGAGAGGTTCACACTATGGCCGCTGGTGCTGCTGACCGTCGCCTTTGGTGTCTATCCCGCGCCGTTGATCAACACGTTCAATGCCGCTGTGACCGCCTTGTTGCGCGCCTTCGTCCTGCGGTAGAGGGGGGGCGTTTCTTGCCAGCCATCGCGTCGTTTGAGTACCTGCTCCCCACCATGGTTCTTCTGGCTGGGGCACTGCTCGTGCTGCTGTTGGATCTTCTAGCGGGCTCAGAGCGCATCGCGAGCGTCGCCTGGCCTGTGACGGTACTGAGCGTCCTCGGAGCGGCAGCGGCGAGCTTCACGCTGGTAGACCAGGGCCCACTGCGCGTTCTGTCTGTGCTGGCTTACGATGGCTTCACCGCCTACATGTGGCGGCTGATTCTCTTGGCGTTGGCGATGGTCGTGCTCTTGAGCGAGTCCTACATCCGCAACCACAGCCGTGAACCGGGTCTGTACTACGCCTGTGTACTCTTCTTCGGCTTGGGTGCGTTAGTGCTTGCGGCTTCGTCTAACCTGATCATGCTGCTTCTGGCTGTTGACTTCCTCAGCTTGGTGGGCTACGTCCTGACCGGTTTCCTGCACTACGACAAGCGATCGACCGAGGCTGCCATCAAGTACCTAATCTACGGCTCCGCCGTGTCGGCGATGATGGCCTACGGGCTCTCATGGCTGTACGGTCTGGCGGGTTCCGCTGACTACGCATCGACAGCGGAGATGATCACGCGGGGGGTGTCGTGGCCAACCAGCGCGATGATTCAACCCTTCACATTGGTCCCCGTTCTGATCTTCATCCTGGCAGGTTTCTCCTTCAAGATTGGCTCGGCGCCGTTCCATCAGTGGCTCCCAGATGCGTTCGAGGGTGCGCCGGCGCCCGTCGCTGCAGCGCTAGCCATCGTGCCGAAGCTGTCGGGTTTCGCCGCGCTGGCCCGGTTCACGATGGTGACGTTCCCCGAGGGCACCACGCTGGGCGGATTGTGGCGCTGGCCCCTGGTGGCATTTCTGGCGGTCGGCGCTATGTTTGTCGGGAATCTGATCGGGCTCTGGCAGACAAACATCAAGCGGCTGATGGCCTACTCGGGCATCGCGCAAGTCGGCTATGCCTTGATCGGCGTAGCCACAGCCAGCGATCGCGGTTTGAGTGGACTCCTGCTCTACCTGACAGCCTATACGGTGGCTGAGATCGGCGCCTTTGCCGCCATCACGGTTATGTCGGATCGTGTGGGCCTGGAGACGGTGGAGGACTACCGCGGGCTCTATCACAGGTCGCCGGCGTTGTCCGCTGTGTTGCTGATCAGTGTGCTCTCGCTCTTCGGCATGCCTGGGACCGGTGGCTTTATGGGTAAGCTCTGGCTCTTCACCTCGGCGGTCGAGGACGGGCGGTTCGGCCTGCTGGTAGTCGCCGCTCTCAACAGCGTCCTCTCCCTCGCCTATTACTGGAAGATCATCCGGACCACCTTCATCCACACGGACTATAGTCTCGAGCCTGTCTCTGTCCCACTCGCGTCCACTATCGTGCTGGCACTGTCGGTCGCAGGGGTTCTGCTGATCGGCCTCTATCCTAATCTGGTCCTTGCCTGGGCGGAAACGGCAATACAGGCGTTCCGGTAGGGATCACATAGCTGATACCGCTGCGAGGTACCGGGACGTGGAGATGCCGGTCACGCTGGTTCACGATTGGCTGAATCAGTATGGGGGAGCAGAGCGGGTGTTGGAGCACCTGGTGCGCATCTTCCCGCAAGCCCCGATCTACACCAGCATCTATTGGCGCGAGGGGATGCCTGCCTCTTACGCCGATTGGGATATCCGGCCCTCTTGGATGGACCGGCTGCCGGGCATCTACCGGCATCACCAAGCGTATTTTCCTCTCTATGCCCTCGCCTTTGGCCGTATGGATCTGTCCTCATGCGGGAGCGACCTCGTCATCAGTAACAAGAGCGGCTTCTGTCACGCTGTGCAGACCGGCAGCGTCCCGCACCTCTGTTACTGCCTAGCCCCAACGCGTTACGTCTGGGAGTTCGATTCTTATGCTGCGCGTGAGAACCTCCCTGGGACGGTGCGAGCGCTCCTGCGTCCCGTTATCGCGTTCCTCAGGCGATGGGACTACCGGGTAGCACAGCAGGAGAGCCTTCACTTCCTGGCGATCTCAACGGAGATCCAGGCCCGCATCAAAAGGTATTACCAGCGAGTGTCAGATATCGTCTATCCACCCGTCGACGTCCATCGTTTCAGCCCGGTCGACCGCCCGGATGACTACTACCTAATTGTCTCCCGACTGGTCCCTTACAAGCGCATCGACTTGGCGGTTCGGGCATTCACAGAGATGGGGTTGCCGCTGGTGGTCGCCGGGGATGGGCGAGATCGCACGACATTGGAGGCGATGGCGGGTCCCAGTGTCACGTTTAGGGGCTATGTCCCGGATGCAGATCTGCCGCAGCTGCTGGCGCACTGCAGGGCCTTGATCTTCCCGGGACGTGAGGATTTCGGCCTGACGCCGGTCGAGGCACAGGCCGCAGGTCGCCCTGTGATTGCCTATGGTGCCGGCGGCGCGCTGGATACTGTTGTAGACGGGGTGACTGGCACCCTGTTTGCGGAGCCGACGGTGGGCTCTCTGATCGACGCGGTGGAACGGTCGCAGCGGCATGCCTACGACCCGCGAGACTGCCGGCGCAACGCTGAGCGGTTTGGCCCTGGGCGGTTCCGGGCGGAGCTGCTGGCGGCGGCGAAACGGGTCAGCGCGTAGGGAGCGAACCGTGGCAGTGGATGTGCCGGATGCCGCCGGTGCCGTCGCTCAGGCGACGGTCGGCTACGCCATCGGGACCTTCGTCAGGGTAGCTGCTGCACTTCCCACTCGGGGCGTTTGGTCCACCAGGGCAGGTAGCCGTAGGAGGCCAAGACCTCATCCTCGGTGTAGAGCTCAAGCATACAATCGTACCAGCTCATACCCTCTGTCTTCTGGAAGTGCCACCACTCGATGTCGAAGTAGGAAGCACGCCAGTTGGAGAGGGCATTGCGGCGCTCCCATCCGTAGTCCATCGCCAAGGTGGTGAAGTCGACGAAGTATCCTTCGGGAATAGTGGCCTTGAGCTCACCCCCGTTGGCCGTCGCAGCGCCGCCTTTGGTGCGCGCGTTGAGATCCCAGGGCGCAACGCGAAGTGGCTCCCCGAGGCTCCCATCTTGAACCGCGGCCTTGATGTATATGCGCCAGTAGGTGACGCCGCCGACATCCTCTCGGACCAACTCAATCCGACCATCTCGAAGGAAGCTCTGGTTGATATCTACAGCACGCCCGCAGACGTGCCAGGAGACACGACCTTGCCCTGGCCGCGGGGTGTGGTTCATCGTCCGCCAGGAGTCCCCAAGGACGCTCAGGTAGTCCCAGCCAGTCTCACTCCTGATGCGTTGGCGGAGCGCGTTGTAGCTGTCGTTGACGCGGTCGCTGAGCTTCTCCGCGCTGTCGCTATCGTTGACATCGGGCAGCCCCACAAGCCTGTACTGGTCGAGGTCCGTTGAGAGCAGAAGCTCTGTGTAGAGCGGGGGCTCTTCCTCCGCGGCACGCGCGCTGAGATCTGCGACGATGTCGTCGGATAAACTGCCACCGTGCCAACTTGGCCTGTCAATCCGATCCGCCGAGCTATACCCCTCCTGAGCCAGGGCCCATCCACGGGTATCGGCAGCGATCAAGTAGGACGTGGCCTCCTGACGGAAGACGAAGGCCAGAGCCGTGCCATCGGGGGACCACGTAGGTTTGCCGCCAACCCCAAAGAGCACCGGGCGGAGCTCGCCGCGGGACGCGGCTTCCAGGTCAAAGGGGATGCGCCACATCGTTTCGCCGCTGGTGACACCTGCTGAATAGGCGAGGTACTCACCTGTGGGCGACCAGGAGGGATAGTCCTCATTCTGGTCGGGGGTGTTTGTCAGGTTGGTCACCGTCCCATCATCGAGGGAGAGGACGAAGAGGTCCTTATTGCCGTCCCGATAGGAGACGTAGGCTATGTGCCGGCCATTAGGTGACCAGGCTGGCGAGTAATCCGGTGCGGTGTCATGCGTGACCTGATGGCTTTCGCCCGACTCAAGGTTCAGGATGTGGATATCGAGATTACCATCCTGATAGCTTTCGTAGGCGAGCCACCGGCCGTCGGATGACCAGGTTGGGGCTCCCTCGAACCAGGGATCGTGGGTCACTCGGAGAATTGTCCCCGAGACCATGTCCATCGTGTAGAGATCCCATCCCCGGGCGCGTTGGGAGGCGAATGCCAGGTAGCGCCCGTCTGGCGACCATGCCGGGTCACGATCATCGTCGGGATCAAATGTGAGTCGCAGCAGCTCGCCGTTGTTCTGGGATAGTAGGTAGATATCGCTGTTGCCGTTGTGGCGCATCGCGAAGGCGAGTGTGCCACCGCTGCCAACGGGGGTAGGGGTCTCGGCAGGTCCGGCCGGTGCCGAAGTGGGCGCCGGGGTCGGCGTGAGGACCACAATGCGTTCCAGCTCCCGGATCTGCGGTTCGCCGTCCTGGGGCCTCATCACAACCATGACAGCGGCCATGAGAAGCAGCCAGACGATGGGAGGAACGTTCGCGGTGCCCGGTATGAGCAGCCAGTTGATGATGGACTTGAGTATGCCACGGTTCTTCATCGTGCGCTCCAAGATGGGGAGGTTGGCTCTTACTTACCATTTTAACCATTTTCTTATCGTTGTCAAATCGCGCCATGGGGAGATGGACGGCAGAAGGGGACAGCGGACACGTAACTACGGGACGAGCCGGATGGGTAAGCCCGGCACGATAGGGAGGGTGCCGGGCTCCATTGGGTCGGAACTACGAGAGGTTTTCTTGTTCGCGTTCTTTGGCGGCGCGTTCGCGCTGACGGGTGCCAACACGGCCAAGTATGAGGCCGATCTCGTAGAGGAGAATGAAAGGCCCGGTGACAAGAAGCAGCGTGACGGGGTCGGTGGTAGGTGTGACGACGGCAGCGAAGATGACTGCAAGGAACCAGACCACGCGGCGACCGCTGGCGAGCTGCTTGGGTGTCAGAAGCCCTAGTCTGCTGACGATGTAGACCACGAGCGGCGTCTGGAAGATGATGCCCATCCAGACGACAAGCGTCGTTACAAAGGAGAGATAACTCTCCAGGGAATAGGTAGGCTCGACGACCTCGCCAAGGAAGCCCATCAACACCGGCAGACTGATCGGCATCAGGATCTGGAGCGTGAAGAGCCCACCCAAGATGAAGAAGACGAGAGCAGCCGGTATGCCGGTCAGGACGACCGTGCGCTCGTTTGGGTAGAGGCCAGGCGCGACGAAGCTGTAGACCTGATAGAGGATGACCGGCAGCGACATGCCGAAGCCGGCAGCGAGGGCGACCTTGAAGTAGACGATGGGTGCCTCGGTTGGGCTGAGCACGATCACGCTGCTGCCTTGCAGGGGAGAGACCAGCCATCCCACAAGCGTGTCAGCGAAGACCGAAGCAATGATGGTGGCGACGATCCAAGCCACCACGGCGCGGAAGAGCCGCTGGCGTAGCTCGATCAGGTGCTCAAAAAGCCCCATTGATGGTTCGTTGGTAGCGACCATGTCAGGATTCCTCGGGGGGTTCAGAAGACTGGGAAGGGGTTGCGGGCCTTGTTGCCTCCAGAACCGGATCCGCATCGCCGGACGTCGCTTCCAATGCCCTGTCGGGTTCGAGGGTGACGTCGTCGGTGGCTGTGTCGGTCACCCCGGCCCACAGGCCACCCTGAGAGCCCTCTGCTAGGGGTTGATCCTCCGCAGCTCTCTGGGGAAGCGCTTCGGCCTCCTTGGTGCCGGCGGATACTGCCGCCGGAAGGCCGTTCTCTTCTTCCTGGACGATCGCGGGGGGCTCACCGATCTGATCCGACGCCATCAACGGTCGGGGTTCCGCCGGCTGTGCGCCCTCTGTAGGCATCTGTGGCGATGGGGCCGGACCTTCCTCTGCGAGCGTGGCTTCTTCGGCGAGATCTGACGTTGCGCCGGCGGCATCTGGCGGTACCGCTGTTGTGGTGGGCAATTCTCCGTTCGTCCCAGTGGCTTCTCCTGCCGGCTCACCGGGGACCTCATGCTGCTCCGAGGTCATCTCGGTGGCTGCTTTAGCTTGGGCTGCTCGCACACGGGCGGCCACCTGCTCAGTGAAGCTTGAGGCCTTCTTCGTGGCGGTAATGGCCTCAGAGATGGCTTCATCGGCTTCCTCGGCAGCTGCTGTAGCGGCAGCCGTTGCCGCAGTGACTCGGGCTGCAGCTGCCGTCATACCGGTCGACCTAGCTGCCCCGGCCTTTAGCGCCCTAGCGCTCTCGGACGCTTGTGACTTGAGGGACCTACCAGCCTCACTGACATCCTTTTCCACGGTCTTCTTGACATCAGAGACCGACGTCTCGAGGGAGTCGAGCGCCTTCTGTGTCTCCTTGATGGAAGCTCGGGTCTCCTTGAGGGCTTCCTCGACCTCTTGGGCATCCATCTCGCGCCTCATATTGTCCATGAACTCGCGCCACATCAGTCGGGCGGAACGCGTGTAGCGCCCCAACTGGTGCATCGCCTTATAGATGTCCTCTGGTCGGAACAGAACCAACGCAAGGAGGATGATAACTAGGATCTCACCTCCTCCGATGTTGAAGAACTCCATCTAGTCCTTGTCCTCGCCCCGTTTGACCTCGCTCTTGAACCCCCGGATAGCTTTACCTAGCTCGCTGCCCAGGCGCCCAATGCGCCCTGGGCCGAAGATGATGACGGCCAAGACGATGATCAGGATGAGCTCCGGAATGCCGAAATTTCGGAATAGCATGCCCTGCCTCCAGGCGACCGAGATACCCGCGCACATGCCACGGTCATCAATGTGACGGTATGATACTACGAAATAGCCCTTCGGCAACGGGCGGAGACTGGATGGGTGTGTCTCGAGACACGCGAAGCCGGCGAGTCTGGGCTCAACCGTACCGATCCAGTTAGGCCGCCCCTGGCCTGGAAGATGCTGTGACAGTCTCGGCCTGGAGATAGGCGAACGGCGAGGTCAGGGATATAGGGAGGGCGACCTGTGTTGGGACACCGGGCTGGCCGAAATAGCAACGGCCTGACGTGGCATCAGGCCGTTCTCATGTGGAGTCCCCGGTGAGACTCGAACTCACAACCCCCTGGTTCGAAGCCAGGAGCTCTGTCCATTGAGCTACGGGGAC
>JAFGNI010000655.1 GCA_016927095.1 Anaerolineae bacterium
ATTTGCGGAAATCCGAAGTACATCGAGATCAACCGTCTCTTTGGTCCCCGCTCAACAGTTGACATACGGTGAGAGGCGCTACCATAGGAGTACATGACCATAGAGTGAAGGGAAGACGAGATGCGCATCCACCATATCGCAATCGCCGTTCGGGACCTTGATGAAGCACTGGGCTTCTACCGCAATGCGTTGGGCGCGGAGGTCGCCCAACGTCGCGAGGTACCGGCTGAGGGCGTCGAGATCGCGTTTCTGCCCATGGGTGAGACGGAGTTGGAGCTGCTCGAACCCCTGGATTCCGACAATAGCATCGGCCGGTTCCTGGAAAAGCGTGGGGAGGGCATCCACCACGTCTGCCTACTGGTCGACAACATCGAAGAGGCCGTGGCGAGAATGGAAGCTGAAGGTGCCCGTATGGCGACGGAGATCCGCAGTCACCCAGAAGGGACCAGGTACGCCTTCGTCCACCCCAAGAGCTCGCACGGGGTGCTGCTAGAGCTCTACGAAAAGGCCCCTAGCCCTTAGCGAACCGCGCACCGGCAAGAGCTGGCAAGCCAGACAAACCCAAATCAGCGAACCCGTCTTCGACGGGTTCGCTGATCAATTTACCGGGGAGATGCAAGCCGAGCTTGCGGCAGCGCTATGAAGCCTGAACCAGCTCCCGGGCCAAGGTCGCGGCCCGACTAGCATCGGGGGCATAGCCATCAGCGCCGATCTCATCAGCGTAGGCCTGAGTCACCGGCGCGCCACCGATCATCACATGGACATCGTCGCGGATCCCCGCCTCGACAAGTGCATCGACGGTGTTCTTCATATTAGGCATCGTGGTGGTCAGCAATGCCGACATCGCGATCACCTGGGCGCCCTGGCTCTTGACTGCATCCACGAACTGCTCCGGAGCGACGTCAGTGCCAAGATCAAGGATCTCAAAGCCGGCCCCCTCAAGCATCATGCAGACCAGGTTCTTGCCAATATCGTGCAAGTCACCCTTGACGGTACCCGCCGCTACCTTGCCAATGGGCTTGACATCTGCATCAATCAGCTTGGGCTTCAGGATCGCGAGGCCGGCTTTCATCGCGCGGGCCGCGATCAGCATCTCAGGGACAAAATACTCACCCTCCTCAAACAGACGCCCGACCTCGCCCATTGCCTTGATCAGCCCCTCGTTCAGCAAGGTCTCGGCTGGCACACCCTCATCCAATGCCGCGCTTACCTGCTCCTCAACGAGGTGCATATCGCCATCCATAATGCCTTCGCGAATCGCTTCCAGCCTGTTCTCCATGCCGCTTCCTCCTAGTTGCCGATGTGTTTACGTCGAGCCAGTGTCTGGGCCTATCAAAGAAGCCCCCACCCGGGATCGGGCGGAGCCTGTCTGTGGTCGAGCCCTCAAAACGCCATTATATAGGACAATGGTCCAATGCCAACACAGCTATTGTATGCGATGGGTCGGATTTGGGAATCCGGGGTGAAAGAAGGAGACATTGGCCATCTCATAGGTCACGTTGGTGTCAGTGACCGCCGCCTCGACGGCCTCAGCCACAAGATCTCGCAAATCGGATGCAGCGGCCTCAACCCGGGCATTGAGCAGCAGGGTCACCTGGCTGCCGGGCAAGGTCGGGATCTGGCTTTCCCATCCCAGGCCCCCTACGGTCAGGAAACTGACCTTCGCATTCACAGGACCTGCGGTGACCATGAACTTCAGATGGCCAATGGTGAGGCGACTGCGCTCAATCCGGTCAAGAATCGCCTGCATCAGCCTCAGCACAACACCGCGCCCCTTCCCCGAAGGCACGCTGAAGTGCAGTGTCTCATCTACCCAGGCCAACATTGCCTCCCCGGCGCCGTACCGATCGTAGTCGATATCCAGCACAGCAGCGGGCGGCGTCGCCAGCCCCGACGCCAGGTCGGACAGCCAGCCCTCGATTTCTGTTGCCTCAAGGGAGTTCTGAAGACGCACAGGCTTATCGGGAAAGCGTGACGCTGTCAGTGCCTGAAGCGCATGCGCATCCTCAACAGCCAACAGATCGCGCTTGTTCACGATCAGCAGGCCCGCCTCCTCGATCTGCTTATCGAAGAGGTAGACCACGTTATCGCTGAAGGGCATGGGGAGATCCAATAGGCGGCGCCGCAGCAGGCGCGCATCCGCGAAGACCGAGAAACTGGTCGGCCCCATCGACGCGTCAGCCCCCAATGTCAACAGGGGTTTGACGACGGTTGCCACGATATCGGCACATGATCCGACGGACTCCGCAAAGATCACATCGGGATGTGCCGTCGCTTTGAGCTGGGCGAGCTGGGCGTCCAGATCATCGTAGTTGCAGCAGAAGCAGCCACCGGTGACCTCTACGGCTGGGACCAGCGAGCTTTGGAAAAACGCCGTGTCGACAAGGTAACGGCCCTGGTCATTGGTGACGACACCGACGCGCTTGCCCCGCGCCATCAGCGTCTTTGCTGCGCCGATGATGGCGGTTGTCTTGCCGCTACCTAGGAATCCCCCAACGATGTGCAGTCTCATAGGCTGTGACCCAGTTAGCGCCGGTCACGCCTCCTTGTCAGGCATCCTTGCCAGGCATCCGCTTCTCTATTTCCTGCAAGAGCTCACGGTTACTCGGGATCACAGACGCGTAGGCGAGCTCACCGTTGATGTAGATACTGGGCAGATTCTGTACGCCCAGCTTCTTCACACGCGCCACGTTCTCGCGCTCAGTGAACTTGTACTCGACCATCTCCACAGCGCCGCCCAGCTCCTGAGTTGCCCGAAGGGCAGCGTCCTTCATATAGCTGCATGCCGCACAGGTGTCGGAGTCCAGGGTAAAGACCTCGATCAAAGGCTTCTCGAGGGCGGCATAGTCAGGGATCTGAACCGAATCCAGATCGATGCTCGCAGCCTGATAGTTGGCAACCATCACCGCAGTGCCCTCAGGGTCACGCACAGCCTGAAGCGTTCCTACCACGTTTTCCACCGGCACATCATACGGCATATCACATCCCGGTGCCAGGATGAAGTTCTGTGGCACGATGCGCTCGCCGGCTTCATCCGCAGGCGCGATGCGCTCCAATAGGTCGACGACGAATTTCATGTTATCGGCCTGCGACCCGAGAAGCATGTGGGTTGTCAAAGGGATATTGCCGCCCATAGTGATGTTGTAGCGATCGGTGACCGCCTTTGCCTGAACGAGATCGATGTTCTCATCAATAGAGATAGCGTCTGGTCCAGTTTGGCACATCACATCAATGTTCTTTGTAGCGTCCCCACACACGAAAAAGGAGGAGAACACGCCGCGCTGCCGGATATGGTCAAAGACGTCGCTGTACGCCTCAAAGATCAGCCTTCTGAAATGGCGGGGCGAGATCTGCGAAACCAACGGATCTACCACGGCGATGACATCCATCCCGGCCCCAATATAGAGATCGGCTATCTGTTTGACGACGTCGCGTGCATAAGCCAGGAGGTCATCAAGGAAATCAGGGCGATCGAACATATCCATGAAAATCTCGGTGCCCCGCAGGTGCGACGCCAACGTGAAAACTCCAGTCACCAGCCCGTACAACGCTGTCTGGTCACCAACGGCTGCCTTCATGCGCCGCATCACATCCAAGATCATCGGCAGACGCCCCTCGGTTGGGGCGGGCAGGTGTGTGGGCACGTTGACGCCGGTAGCCAGGGGATGGGAGGCTACAGTGGGCGGCGCCTTATCTGCCCAGAGCAAGTCGCATCCCAGGATTTCCGCCTCAACCTGCAGGTCAAAGACCACAGGTTGCCCATCCGGCCCGTAGGTTCGGTTGACAGCCAGCAGCGCCTCAAAGAGTTTGTCGGCATCGGTCAGGACTTCACGGGCGGAATAGCCCATAAGCTTTCCCGCGTGGACACCAGCGAAGGGTACCCAGGGAACGGCATCAAGGGGTTCATGCCGCAAGGCCTTGAACAGCAGGTCCTTGCCAGCGATCCGTGCATTCTGAGCGGTCACAGTATGGCTCCCGACACTCACTATAGTGGTTGATGCTCCCTAGTCTATCGCAGTTGAAGAAACTGAGCAAGCACCGGTCTTGACAAAGCACGCGAATCTGGTATAAGTAGCTTCGGGATGCAGCAGAATCCTGAGTCGGGAACCGCGCCTGGATTTGCCATCAGTGAAATCCG
>JAFGNI010000656.1 GCA_016927095.1 Anaerolineae bacterium
AACGCGCGAATAGGCTGCAGATCCGGAATGCGCAAGAGCTGCCGATTCGCGACCAGGAGTGTCCCATCTGGCGAGAAGTCGACACCTGTGGCTACGGGATAGCTCCCTGCGCTGGCGAGCAGCGCCCCATCCGCCACCTGCCACAGTGCGACCGTGCCGTCCAGCGATGCCGCAGCCAAGCTCGTTCCGTCGGGCGAGAAGGCTATGCTCACAACCCTTTCCCCGTGCCCGCCTATTTCGTTCGCTAGCACACCGTCGTCTATTCGCCATACCTGGACCGCGCCGCCGGCAGTCCCTGAGGCGAGGGTCTGTCCGTCCGGCGAGAACGCGAGGCTCAGGATGGCGCCGTCATCGGCCTCCAGACGGCGCGCGGGCTGTCCGTCCGGCATCGTCCATAGTTGCACCGCACCGTCGGGCTGCCCGAGGGCCAGACGGGTGCCATCCGCTGAGAACGCCAGATCATAGGTGTATGCGACGGTTCGGGTAGCCGGTTGGGCCTCCAACGTGCGGAGTAGGGATCTGTCGGCGGCGCGCCACAGCATCACTTCGCCGCGCTGTGAACTCGCGGCAATCACGCTCCCGTCCGGCGAGAAAGCGACACTAGCGATCGCACTGTCAAGCTCAGACACCGTGCACAGACAGCCACTGTGCATTAGTGCAAGATCCAGCCAAGCACAGGGCTTGAAGCCCGCGCGGAACACGAGGACGCCAGCTAGAACCAGCGCCGTGCTCGTGATGATCCATAACCGCCTAACCTTGCTCTTCATAGTATCTCCTTGCCAAATCGTGCTTCATCCAGTGTATCGAGTCTCCGCAGTGAGCCGAAGCGCATACTGGCGGTTGCTTATCTCGCCATGGCCAGGAGCCCGAAGGTCAGCCCTGCCGCGCTGAGGCAGAGCCCTGTGGCGCTCCAGTCGTAGTTGAAGAAGGCGAAGAAGGCCGCGATGATGGCCAGATAGCCGGTGATCGTCGCGTAGATCGTGATGGTCCGCTTACTCTGTACGGCTGCTTCCGGTTGTTGATTCATCGTCTGTGCGCCTTTGTGCTATCTGAGGGACCACTTGACGGCGTCAAAGCCGACCAGCGTGCTGGTGTGGGGCTCGAACGTCACGTCGGCCAGGGAGACGTACTCGTTCGCCGTTCCCCGGAATCGATAGGTGCCCAGGGAGACCCAGCTGCCGCCGTGGCGGGATTGGTCGACAACCTGCAGGGCATAGCCGTCCTGATGGGAGATCCAGTAGCGGGCGCGCGCCGTCGTCGTGTAGCGGTCGGGGATGTAGACGAGGACTTCGTACCGTCCCGGCTGCAGCGCCGGGTACCAGCGCGCCCAGTTGTAGCCCGGCGTGGTGAAGGCGTGGTTCCGCGTCCATGTGAGGTGGCCGTTGTATCCCTCCGCCGCCGTTCCCCAGCCTGCCGCCGCCCCGCCGATGGTGAAGCCTGGATCGGTATCGTCCACGACCGTCTCCGGCAGGGGATCGGTTGGGCCCGGGTCCCCGCTGACACGCTCCCAATGCAGGCTGGCGGCGGCGATACCGCCGTTCTCGTAGTAGTCCATGGCGATCGGCGTCGCGCCTCCCACCGTCACTGTCGCCACGTGCGCGGTGACGGCCTGATCGATCCAGCGATCGATGACCAGGTGGTTGTCCACCCAGAGGCGCACGCCGTCATCGGTGCGGGTCGTGAAGCGGTAGGTGCCGGGCTCAAAGGTGACCGTCCGCGTCCAGCGTACCGAGAATCGGTCCGCCGGCATCTCCACCATCGGGGCGCCGTAGCCCCAGTCGAAGTCGATGACGGGGTCGTCGCGGACGATGGCTCGACAGTTGGTGGAGATAACTGGGGGCATGCAGCCGCTGCCGAGCCGTGGATTGGCGTGATAGACGGCGCGCCACCCGCTTACCGACGCCGGCACGCTGCCCCACGTGAGGATGGCGACCGCGGATCCGGTCCGTTCGTAGTACTCGACCACGATGCGGTGGCGACCTGCCGCCAGCGCGATTTCGCCGACGTGAGTCGTCGACGCCTGATCGTACCATTGATCGATGACCAGGCGCTCGTCGACGTAGAGCCGGACGCCGTCGTCGCTGGTCATGCTGAAGCTGTAGGTGCCCGCCTCCAGATCGACGGCCTGGGTCCACCGCGCGGAGAAGTAGTCCGCGTTCACCCCCTCACGGGGCGCCCTTTCGCCCCAATCGTGCAACAACATTCCATCGACGCCGGTGTAGGCTGCTTTGCCCGACAGTGAGATGTTGTTCCAGTACGTCACGTCCCAGTACATCTCCGGCAGAATGTGTGCCGGTGCGGGGGCCTCTGCTGCATGGCTCGTGTGAATCGGAACCAGCGCCAGGACTAGAACCATAAACCCAATTCGAATCCACCGTCGCATCGCTGTGTCCTCCTCCATGAATATGCGCCCGTTGGCGCTTTGGTCTACTCCTTCCTCAGCCTAACGCCTTGATGTGACGTAGCTATGACAACGGTGTAACAGATTGGACACATAGGGGACGGAGGACGGAACGCCTTTGAGGGTCAGTGCGAGAAACGACCAAGGGCCCTGCTCAATACGCGAGCAGGGCCCTTGGCCAAATTACCAAAGTCAGTTGGTCAGGTAGTGACGGCCTCCCAAAATCGGCCCAGCGAGAGGGGCTCGCCGCTCAACCGGGATGATTAAGAAAAGCGTTGGCTTGCGTTGCGAGTCTCGGGAATGCGTTGGGGGGATACCGCGGAGGTCCCGGCTACACCTTCCGGGAAGCGGCTACCCTGTGGGTAGCTTGGAGCTTCCCGGAAGGCATATGCGATCCCTGCGGTTAGCCATCCCAGCGATCTGTCACCAGGCGGACGCGACCGGCGACGTCGAGGAAACAGAGGGCCGGCTCGGGCCGCCGGCCCAGTAGATGCTCCGCGGCTGCGAGGTAGCGCGCCACCTGCTCGATGTAGTCATGTTCCTGCAGTTGCCGCTCTAGATCGTGCGCATCTTTGATCCGGTCAGTCTTGAACTCGACCAGATGCCAGTGTGCGGTCTCGTCGCACCAGAGCGCGTCCATGATGCCCGCATCCAGCCGGCCCTCCGCGTCGAGCACGCTGTAGGGCACCTCCAAGAGCCGCTGGGCCGCCGCGTCCATCGCGGCAAAGAGTGCCGTGGCCTGGAACCGCACCAGCATCCGCGCTGCACGCCGGACGGCGTCCTGAATGCGCCCCTCATCGGTCAACCCGGCGTTGCGCGCCGCCGCCGCCGACCACCGGTAGAAGTCGCGTCCCCCGCTCTC
>JAFGNI010000111.1 GCA_016927095.1 Anaerolineae bacterium
CGTGTCCTGCTCGCGCACGGCAGCGGCGGTGAGCTGAGCCACGAGTTGGTCCGGGATGTCTTTGTACGTGCGTTCGCCAATCCGTTGCTAGCCCCGATGTCCGACTCGGCGATTCTGGACGAGCTGCCCGAAGGGCGGGTGGCCTTGACTACAGACTCGTACGTGGTTCAGCCGTTGTTCTTCCCGGGCGGCGATATCGGGGAGTTGGCTGTGTGTGGAACGGTCAACGATCTTGCCGTGATGGGCGCACGCCCACTCTACCTGACCGCGGGGTTTATCCTCGAGGAGGGCCTGCCCATCGAGGATCTGGAGCGCATCGTCGTCAGTATGGCGGCGACCGCGCGCGAGGCAGGTGTGTGGATCGTGACGGGCGACACCAAGGTGGTTGGTCGCGGCGCAGCGGATGGCCTGTTCATTAACACCGCAGGCGTGGGGGTGATTCCGCCCGGCCTTGAGCTTGGCCCGCACAGGGTGCAACCAGGCGACATGCTCCTCATCAACGGCACCGTCGGCGATCACGGGTTGGCGGTGATGATGCAGCGGGAGGGACTCACCTTCGGATCGAGCCTTGAGAGCGATACCGCGCCCTTGAACGGCCTGATCGAGGCATTGTTGACCGGTCTGCCAACTCAGGTGCATTGGATGCGCGATGCCACACGTGGAGGTCTCGCGACGGTGCTCAATGAGTGGGGTGAGACCGCGGAGGTCGGGATCGAGCTCGTCGAAGCGCAAATCCCGGTCCGCGAGGAGGTCAGGGCGGCGTGCGAATTCCTTGGCCTGGACCCGCTCTACGCGGCGAATGAGGGCAAGGTCGTCATCGCGGTTGAGGGCGCGAGCGCCGACAGGGCTCTGGCGATCCTGCGCGAACACCCGCTTGGGCGAGACGCGGCAGCCATCGGAACGGTGACCACGGCTCACCGCGGGCGCGTGACGCTGGAGACGCCTTACGGTGCGCGGCGGATTGTCCAGATGCTGACCGGCGCCCAACTTCCGCGCATCTGCTGACCGCCCCAAACGCGCTGCGGCCCGCCGTCAGGCTTGTTTGCGCAGGTATATGAACCAGTAGGCGCCGCCCACCAGCACCGCGCCGCCAATGACGTTGCCGAGGGTGACGGGCAATAGATTTCTGAGGAACAGGTTGCCCCAGGTCAGGCTGGAGAAGTCGCCCGCGTTCTTGCCTATCGCAGTCCAGAAGTCACCCGCTGCGCCCGCCTTGATAAACAACGCGACTGGGATGAAGTACATGTTGGCGACGCTGTGCTCGAACCCGGCAGCCACAAAGGCAGAGATCGGGAAGAGGACCGCGAGGATCTTGTCGGTGGTGCTTCGCGCCGAGAAGCAGAGCCACACGGCCAGACAGACCAGGAGATTGCACATGATCCCTAGGGCTACGGCGGGGACGAACCCCAGAGCGCATTTGCCGTTGCCAATGTTCAGCGCGGTGAGCCCTACTGTGCCGCCGCCAAAGGTATACTGCTTGCTCAGGAACATCATCCCCGCCGTTCCCAATGAGCCCACGAAGTTTCCCAGGTAGACAATGCCCCAGTTGCGCAGCACTTGCGCTGTCGTGATCTTCCTGGTGGCCCATGCCATAACGATGAGGGCATTGCCGGTGAAAAGCTCCGCCCCACCTACGACGACGAGAATGAGCCCCAGACAGAAGACCAGGCCGCCAAGAAGGCGCTGTACGCCGTAGGGTAAGCTGCTGGTCCCAGCCACGACGACGGTGCTGTAGATGCCGCCCAGGCTGATGAAAGCGCCGGCAAGGATCGCCATGGGAAGGAGCTGTACCGCACTCGCTGTGGCCCTCTTCACACCTGCAGCTTCAGCCCTGGCCGCCATCTCGACAGGCGAGAATGCATCGAGCTTGATCTCGGGCTCAGGTGAGTTCCTCTGCGCCATAGCACCTCCTGTGTGATTGTGTCTACTCCCCCCGGACGACGAACTGCCCTCCGTCGCTGCGCCCGAATACGTCAGGGTAGTACATTTCATATGCCGTCGCAGGCATGATGTTGTAGGCGCCGGGAACACTCGCGCGCATTATATAGGTGTATTCGTAGGTGCCGCGCGGCAGGTACGTGGAAAAGAGCGTCACCTTCTCGTCCCGCATCTCCGTGTGTGAGAACCACCACCAGCCCCATCCGTACCAGCGGTACCAGGCATCCTCCTCTTGGGTGGTGAGGTTCTGAACCATGGGCACCTCTCCCACCACGCTGGTCGTGTTGAGGGTTACGTCCACGGCCTCGCACCCGGCAGGAAGGGGGTCCTCTACGGTTACATAGTAGAGGTCGGTCGGCGCAACGACAGTTAGCTTGACGCGGATTACGTCACCGACCGCCGCCTGGCTTACGGCAGCGTCCGGCGCATCCACCAAACTGTATTGGCGGGCAACGACGATACCTCGATCGAGCGAGCGGACAGCCTCCACGGGCACGAAGTATCGAAGCGACGCGGTGTAGTAGAGCTGGCCCTCGCCACTCTGCGCGTCCGTTGGCGGTTGTCGCTCGATGATGAGTCTATTGGCCTGACCGATGAGTAGGTCTGCGATCTCGACCTGAACCTGCCGGGTCTCGTCGATCGTCTCCGCGTCCACATCTCCCGACAGCAGCAGCTCGCCGTTCAATGACACAGTGTAGCTGTACTCGCCGCGCAGCTCGCCCGTCGCGCGCATATAGGCCACCAGCGCCATAAGCGACCACGACGTGGTATGCGTCGACTCCCAGTAACCCTCCTTACGCATATCCATCAGCCAACGAACGGCACCGGGCAGGCTCTCACTGTCGGGTATATGGCGAGCCAGCGCCCACACGACGATTGCTGTCGTGCGGACATCGGTGTTCATGTTCCAGTAGTCGGGCTCGGCCTCTTCCCAGTGGGTCCCTGTCGCACTCCGGACGGCATCCCCAGCAAGATCGGATAGCAACGTGGACACGCGGCTATCTTCCTGCGGCTCGAGCAGCCCGAAGGCCGAGGCAAGCAATGCCTTTCCGTAGGTGCCCAGCCGATCTCGTCGCTGGAAGAGCGTTGTGGCGCGGCCAAGCTCTCCCGTCGACTCAGCGCCTGGGATGAGGGCGATGTATTCGCCGAGCACGTAGAGCTCATAGGCGAGCCGGTTGGATTCCCATTGTGCGGAGTTGACCGTGACGGACGGTAGGTTCTCACGCAGATGGGCGGCAGCCCGCTCGACCACGTCCGTGTCGACGGTGAAGCCGGCCCGGTACGCCTCCAACAACCCCTGTAAGACATAGGCTGTCAGGTAGGCATCGCTCGTGTCGGAGACCCACCAACCCCAACCGCCGTCGTAGTGCTGCTCGTTATAGAGGCGCTGCAGCCCCACGCTCACTTGCGTCGTCAGGGTGTTCCGGAGCTCGGGACGGGACAGGCCCATCTCCTCGAGCGCCTGATAGGTCAGCACGTTGGGCAGGAAACGGCTGACGGTCTGCTCGACGCATTCATAGGGATAGTGTTCCAGGTAGTCCAACGCCCCTTCAGCCGCCGCCGTGAGCGAGCCGTCAAGTTGCACGGTGAGCTCGCCATGCGTGGGGTCGAAGTCGTAGGGCAGTTGCACGACCTCCTGCCGTAGGTCGGGACCGGATAGCCGGCCTGCCGTGGCTATGATCTCGGGCGTTGCGTAGGCATAGAGCGGCAGCGTGTCCTCTCTGCCGTCAAAGAGCGACCCGGCCCGCGCCTCCATACGAACCGTCACGTGGTCACCCGCCAGCGCTTTGACCGGCCAGGTCACCTTGGCGTCCCCGCCGGCGGGGACGCTGACACTCTGCTGCGTCTCTCCATCCACGGACAGCCCTTCGACCGCGATCGACACATCTGCCACAACTGCCTTGGCGGTGCTGTTGTGCACGATCGTCGCAATCTCGGCCCGGTCCCCGACGACGAAGAAGCGCGGAAGAACCGGACGGACAAGCAGCTCCAGCGTGGTCTGGATGTCGACATCGCTCTGACCCACCAGTGTATCCGCCGTGATCGCGCGGGCCTGCATGCGCCAGGTGGTCAGGTTGTCGGGCAAGTCGACCTCGACCCGGGCACGTCCTGCGGTATCGGTCTTTACGACGGCGGCCCAGAACGCGGTATCGGCGAAGCGGGTGCGGACAAAGCCCAGGTCGTCCTGTCCGCCCCCACCACCGCCCTTGATACCCGGTATCAACTCGCGGTTGTAGATCTCCATGGCCACTGCGAGCGGTGTGCTTGTCCGCACCCCGAG
>JAFGNI010000657.1 GCA_016927095.1 Anaerolineae bacterium
CCGGGCGGTAAACACACCCCGGTCGATCGCCTGCTCCTGTTCAGGCCGCCTGTCATACTGAACCTTAAGCCCGACCGATTCGATTCCTTCCGGCACCTGGAACGGCAGGGTGAAATAGGTGCCCTGCCGGGATGGGTCGACGTGAATGGAGAGATGAAGAAGTGACTGCACGGATCAGGCCTGTGGCTCGATGGTCAACTCGGGCGATGTTGGCGCAGCCTCCTCCTTCGGAAAACTGATCAGGAAAGAGAAGGCAAAGCTGATCACCATCAGTACCAGGGGAAAGACGGTCAACAGGAAGCGAGCCGCGTCGCCCGGATTCGCACCCGGGTTATCGCCGCTCTCAAAGCCAAAGAGGATGAAGATGAGGTAAAAGGCAGCACTGGTGAAAAGGCCGTTCAGGCGGTTCATGAACCCCAGTGCATTGGAAATGATCCCTTCCCGGCGCACATTGTGCTTCCGCGTATCTTCGTCCATGATCTTGGCACCGATCAGGTCCATCGTCGTGATCACGCCTGCAAAACCAAACCCCACCAGCGCGGCGGTCACCATCGCCGTCGGCAGCGAGTTGGCAAAGAAAAGAGGGATGAAAGCCAGGGCCAGCGTAACCAGCGCCGCGCGCCACACAGGGATCAACGAGAACCTGCGCACCAGTCGCGCCCACACGGCCACACACGCAATCGCCACCAACAGAACGGAGGCAAACAGAAACGTCGACTGGCTGTCACTGATTTTCAACGTGTACTTGACAAAAAACGGCATCGAGGCCAGCACCAGCGACATCGCCGCGCTGTAAAAGGCGTTGGCGAAACCGGCAATCCAAAACTTGCGGTTCCTGAACAAGTCCTTCAGGCTGTTCCACAACTGCGGCTTGTTCTCGTCCACCTCGGCGCGCACCTCTTTGGCGGTGAGGCTCATGTAGAGAATCACCACGCCGCCCAGGATGCCGTACACGATCGCGGTCATCTGGTAGCCGATGGCGCCGGTGACCATCGGCGTCAGGGCGATGCTGATGATCATGGCGACCAGTTGGAAGGCCTGCCGCAGCGCGTTCGTGGACGCACGGCTTGCATCCGTCCGAAACAGCTCCGGGAAGAGGGCGCCGTAATTGGCATTGATGACCGAGTCGAGCGTGCCCGCCAGGATGTAGAACAACATCGCGTAACCGAACAGGCTGTCGCCCGCCAGGGACGCCGGGGGCGAGTAGAACGCGATAAACGTCAGGATCAGCAGCGGGGTGCCGATCACCAGCCAGGGGCGGCGCCGTCCCCAGCGCGTGCGCGTCCTGTCGGAGAGGAACCCGTACACCGGGTTGTCGAGCGCATCGATGAAGGTGTAGATGAAGAGAATCGCCGCCAGTTGGGTAGTGGTCATCCCCAGCCGGTCGACGTAGTAGATGGCCGCGTACGTCTTGAGCATGTTGATCGGAATCGAGGTGCCAAACATGCCAATCGCATAGTTGAACGACTTGAGACGGTCTGCTTTCGCCACGGTCATTGTGACCCTCCCTCCATGAACAGGCTGGCTGCGAAGAGTATATCACATCCGAGGATCTGCGTCAAACCAGGTCCGCCACGCCCGGCCTCACATACTCGTGATACTCGTTCACGATCTGGAACCCTACCGAGGCATAGAGCCGCAGTGCCGGAGTGTGCGACACGCCGGTAGAAATACTCACTCGCTCCACTCCGCGCGCCTGCATCCGGCGCAAACATTCCAAGAGCACAGCCTGCGTCAGCCCCTGCCGGCGATAAGCGGGCAGGGCGCCCACCGGGCCGAAATCGCCGATCCGGTTGACCGGGTCGATCCAGCCGTTGACGTATGCGGCGATAACGCCCTCAGGGCTGACCGCTACCACGTCAAGCTCGCGATCGTACCCCGGCAACCGCATAAAACGTGCATAGTCCTCGTCGCTGACGTTGCCCACGCTCCATGGCTGCCACACCTCCCGCTGAGCCGCGGCACGGCTTGAAGTTTCGCCCTCGCCGGCAACGGCACGCACCTGCCAGCCTGGACAGGACGGCTCTGGGACCGGATCGCTCAGCCAACGCAGCATATTCGCCTCATCATAGCCTCCACGGTGGAAACCGTGCTGTTCGAGAAAGGCGATGCGGCGGAGATTGTCCTGACGGGCGCCGGAGACGAGCTTGCCGCCCCAGATCTCGTCGTCGCGTGCGCGAAGGTCGGCCAGGCGTGCTTCCGCCCAGTCCAGGGCCTCTGTCTCGATGCCACACCACTCGTATTCCGGTAGAACCTGCCAATCGAAGGTCGGGTCTTCGCCCAGGATGGCATAGCCGACCAGCTTGCCCTGGCTATTGTGCCAGAGGCGCACAAATTCATGCGGGTTGAGGTGGCAAAGCACCATAAAGAACCAGAAGTTCAAGTCACCCACGTGGGCATAATGCCAATCGTCGGTGCGCGAGCGCGCCTCCATGAGCAGGCCCTGCATCTGCCGCAGGTCATCTTCCGTTTCGTAATACCGGGAGGTCCACGAGCCCCATGGCGCGGGGCACGTAATGCGCTGGTTCAACGGCTATCTCCTTTCGCCTTCGAGATCTGATCCAGACGGGCGAGAGAAGCATACAACGGAATCGAGACCAGGTCAACTCGTGCC
>JAFGNI010000658.1 GCA_016927095.1 Anaerolineae bacterium
CAAAGCTGGGGGATTGTACGGCAGTAGTCATGCGAGGATCGTCATCGACAAGCCCACGGAACCCCCTATCGACGAGCTGCTCGCTGCCGCCATCGTAGCTGCCAAGGGCAAGCAGCCCGCGGAGGCGCGCGATCTGCTCCGCCGCGTCCTCGCCCGCGATCCCGCGAATGCGACGGCTTGGTTATGGATGAGCGGCGTCATCGACGACCCGCTGAAGCGCGAGTCTTGTCTGCAGCGCGTCCTGGAGCTTGACCCGGAACATCCTGTCGCGCGCCGCGGCCTCCCTCACGCGCAGCACGAGGCTGCGGCGCAGCTCTTGGCACAGGGCATCCGCGCCGCAGAGGCCGGCAAGACGGCGCAAGCCCACAAGCTGCTCACAGACGTCGTGGTCCGCGACGAACAGAACCTCGATGCCTGGGTCTGGCTGAGTCGCGTCGTCGAGCGTGTTGAGGACCGAGAGGTCTGCTATGAGAATGTCCTGACGCTGGATCCGGACAACGAGGAGGCCCAGGTCGGGCTGGCGCTGCTCCAGGAGAACGGCACACGAACCGGAGAAACCGGTTGGGAGATGACGGAGCCGGAGAAGGAAGGCCGGATCGCCGCAACCCTGGCAGGCGACATCCTCGGAGAGGCGTACCGCGAGAAGCATACCACCGCAGTAACGGAACCAGAGCCGGAACCGGCATCGCAGGCGGAAGAGCTTTGGTCCAGATACGAAAATCCCTACCGCTGTCCCTACTGCGCCGCCGAGACCGCGCCGGACGATCGACGTTGCCCGGCGTGCCGCAACCGCCTCTGGGTCAAGTCTCGCGTCCGGGAACGGCGGTCGATGCTGCTATGGATCTTGATCGCGCTGCAGGCAGCCAGCACTGCCG
Source organism: Anaerolineae bacterium (assembly GCA_016927095.1). The sequence goes on from JAFGNI010000658.1 coordinate 876, forward strand.
GCGCAGCGGCTGTGCCATTCCTGGCTGCCCTCTTTGCCGGCTACCGCGCCGGGATCGCCGGCACCGGGCAGCTGCTCGCAGCCTATCTGGGACTGCCCAACACGCTATCCGCCGCCACGCTTGCCGGTGCCCACGCCGTTCTGCCACCTTTTCTCTTCTGGCTTCTTTGGCTACCCGCGCTCTACGGGCTGGTGGTTACCATTGGGCTCTTCTTCCGCTGGCCCATCGTCTTCTATGGGATGCTGGTCAGCTCGCTCATCGGCCTCGTGAGTTCTCTGGGTGGCATCGCGATCACCGATCACAACGTCGCGGCGCTCATCGTTGGGGCGGTCGGCATTGCCCTGGCGGTCGCCAACGTCGTAATCGTGCTCCAGCTCGAGGACAACTTCAAGGTCCGGCGAAGCCGCCTGCTCCTCGGCCTCGATCCGGGGCTCAAGACTGGGTTCGACTACCTAGGACGTGGGCGGACTTATGCGTCCCGGAAGATGTGGGCCCAAGCCGCCCTCCATTTCCGGCGTGCAGCCGCACTGATGCCCAACCAAGTCGATGGCCTTGCCGGTCTGGCCCAGGCCTGCTCCCTGCTCGGCGACCTCGATCTCGCTGAGTGGGCGCTGGAAACCGCGCTGACGCGCATCCCGGACCACCCGCAGATCAAGGAGGCACTGGCAGCTCTGCGCCGTCGCAGGGGGGCAGCGGCAGCCTAGGATTATGAAGGAGCCCCCGCCGAAGCGGGGGCTCTTGATTTCGGATGCGCCACCTGCGCAGCCTAGAAGATATGGAAGGCCGCGATGACGGGCGCGAAGAGCGAGGAGACCAGGGACATCACGGTGATCAGCGTGTTGAGCGAAGGACCGGCGGTGTCCTTGAAAGGATCACCCACCGTATCGCCCACGACACCGGCCTTGTGCGCTTCGGAACCCTTGCCACCGAAGTGACCGCTCTCGATGTACTTCTTGGCGTTGTCCCACAAGCCACCGGCGTTTGCCATTAGGAGCGCGAAGATGATGCCGGTGAAGATCGCGCCACCGAGAAATGCCCCCAGCGCCTCGGGCCCCATAATGAAGCCCACCAGCAGCGGCAGGATCACCGCGAGGAACGCCGGCAGGATCAGCGCCTTGAGCGCGTCCTGCGAAGCCAAGGAGACACATGCTACGTAGTCGGGTTCCTCGGTACCGGCCAGGATGCCGGGGCGCTCGCGGAACTGACGGCGGATCTCCTCAATCATATCGAAGGCGTTATGGGTCACGGAGAGCATCGTCAACGCGCTGAAGAGCGGGGGCGTCACCGCACCCAGGAAGACGCCGGCGATGACCAGCGGGTTGAGCAAGCTGATGACCATCATCTCGGCCGAACCGAGCATCTCGCGGGTGGCGATGAAGATCTCGCTGGCGTAAGCCGAGAAGAGGGCCAACACGGTCAGCGCAGCCGCGCTGATGGCGAAGCCCTTGGTGATAGCCTTGGCGGTGTTACCGGCCGCGTCCAGGATATCCGTGATGTCAATGACTTCCTCGGACATCCCAGCCATCTCAGCAATACCACGCGCATTGTCGACAATGGGGCCGTAAGCATCGGATGAGACGATCATACCGCTGATCGCCAACATACCGACGGCGCTGATGCCCACGCCGTAGACGCCGGTAATGACACCCGAGGCATCAGCAACGTAGTAGGAGATCAGGGTCGCGACGACGATGCCGATGACAGACGGCACGATGCTGATCAGACCGTAGCTGAAGCCGGTGATGATGGTGATCGCCGATCCGGAGCCGGAGACCTTGGCGGTCTCGACAACGGGCGGGCGGTCATCGCCGGTGAAGAAGTCGGAGGTGAAACCGATTACCACACCGGTGATCAGGCCGGCCAAGGTCGCCCAAAGCGCAGCCATATCCATCCCCGAGATCAAGACAACGGCGACGATCATCACGGCAAAGATGATGGTCGTGTAGATCGTGCCCATGTTGAGGGCCCGACCGGGCTTGCCGCTCTCGCCGACCTTCACGAACTGGAGGCCGATCAGCGAGGCGAACGAACCCACCATACAGAGAATCAGCGGGAAGATCGTATAGAGGGTCAGCTGCTCGCCCTGCAAGGGCAGCGCAGCGCCCAGGAGCATCGCAGCCACCGTGCTTGCGACGTAGCTGTCGAAGATATCCGCACCCATACCGGCAACATCACCGACGTTGTCACCAACGTTGTCGGCCACAACGGCGGGGTTCCGGGGGTCATCCTCGGGGATACCGACCTCAACCTTACCAACCAAGTCCGCGGCGATATCGGCGGTTTTCGTGTAGATGCCGCCACCGGCCTTGGCCAACAGCGCCAACATCGAGGCGCCAAAGCTGAAGCCCAGGACCATCTGCGGGCGTCCTGTGATCAAGAAGATCAAGCTCATACCGATCAGCGCCAAGCCGACCATCGCCAGGCCCATCACCGAACCCGCATTGAAGCTGACGGCAAAGGCCTGGTTCAGGCCGAGCTGCGCAGCTACCGAAGTCCGGACATTCGCCTTGACGGCAATGGTCATACCCATGTACCCCGCGATGGCGGAACAGAGCGCACCAAAGATGAAGGTGATGGCGATGCCCAATCCGTAGCTAGGCGAGTTCTGAAGTCCGAACACAATGGCGAGGATAATGGCTAGCGCAATCGCAAGCCCCGTGAGCGCCGTGTACAGCTTCTTGAGATACGACTTCGCGCCATCCTCGATCCACCCAGCTACCCGCTGCGCGCGCTCATC
>JAFGNI010000659.1 GCA_016927095.1 Anaerolineae bacterium
GAGCTTGCCCTTGTCGGCAGCGATCCACCAGAAGACTGAGGGTCGATGCCCCGTCCTCTGCCGGGCAACCTAGCCACATGGCCAGTTTTTTACGAAACAAACCCATTTGGCCCAAGACCGCCCGCGACGACACACCTCAACTATCAGGTTAACTGACTCCTAGGTACTCACGCTCTGCGGACTTGCCAAAGCGCGCGTGTGCAGACACAATAGAGCCCACGCGCCACGCAAGCCGGAATCCGGAGACACGATGCCACCTTTGACCTACCCAAGCGATCGCCAGGCCCCGCCCGGTCAGCCCGCGGCACCCATGCGCGTGTCCAAAGATGACGTTCGGATGAAAGCAGCGAAGCTTCGATGACCGCCCCCTACAACACCGCCCACCTGGCGCAGATGCTGGGCACGGTCCCGCACTTCCGGACGCTCTCCGAGCGCGACCTCGAGACCATCGTGACGGCAGGCCATATCCATCGCTATGCCGAAGGCGCCATCCTCTTTCATGAGAGCGCGCCGTGTGCCGGGCTTTACGTGCTTATCCGAGGTGAGGTCCAGTTGCGCAAGCTCGGCCCCGATGGGCGCGAGCAGATCATGTCGGTGCTGGAGCCCGTCATCATGTTCAACGAGGTACCTGTGTTGGACGATGGGCCGAACGTCGCCACCGCCGTCGCCAGCCGGGAGACCATCGTGTGGAAGGCGTCATGTTCTGCCTTTCAGGAGCTCCTACATCGTTATCCGGAGATCGGACTCGGACTCCTGCGCATCCTGGCGCGGCGTAACCGCTTCCTGATCTCGCAGTATGAAGACCTCTCTTTCCGTACCGTCATCGCGCGAACGGCCAAACTGCTGCTGGTGCTGGGTGGCGGGAGCACGTCGCCCATCGACCGGAACACCAACCCCAATACGGAACTCGCCGCGCGCATCGCTACGGTCCCTGAAGCCTTCAGCCGGGCGCTGCGCCTGCTGCGCCAGGACGGTTTGGTTGCGTGCACGCGGGAGACCATAACCCTGTTGGACCCCCAAGGTCTCAAAGAGATCGCGGAACTCTGAGTCCCCGGCCCCTTTCCGCCCGATTGACAAAAGTCAATGACGCGGGCGCCCCACTCTGTTAAGTTGATAGTAGGCTGCGCTGCCAAGGCGTGCCCGCTCCAACCTGCTTCGGGGGCACATCTTGGTCCGTGTGCGTGACAATCAACCGGGACCGCCAACCACTCAGGGGGTGCTATGCCATTTCTCACCAAACGACTCTCCTATCTCTTCACCGCAACCAAGGGGTTGGTCCTCGTCGCGATTGCCTTGGTCGCCCTCACCACCGTCTTGATGGGGACGCTCTCGGGCCCGATGCGCGAGTGGGGCATCACGGAGGTCGTCATCGACACCTTCGGCCTTCGCATGGTCGAGGCCGAGCGCGAAGGACGCATTGTTCTGCTCTACCACGCCATTGCCGTTGCCGTCGTCGCTATCGAGACCTACCTGATCACCGGTACACTCCCAATGAAACCGGAGGAACGGGTGCGCATCAATGGGACCATCACCGTCGGCTATCTGCTGACCCTCTTCTTCGGCTTGATCTTTGGCTATTTCGGTCACAACTGGATCGCTCACGGGCTCTTTATCGCCGGCCTCACCCTGGCCTTCTTCGCCGGGAGCCAGCTGGCGGTGGCCCTATGGCCCTGGCGCAAGGCGGACCGTGTTAAAGGCGCTGAGTATGCGCGCTGGGGCCGAATTGACCTCGAACGCGCAGCCTTCTTCGTGATGACGATGAGCACCTTGGTCTCCGCCTCTCTGGGCGCCGTCACCGGCGCCTTCTACGGCAACGGGCAGGAGACCTTCCTAGCCGAGAACATCGTCCGCAATCCGTTCAAGACGCCGCTGGAGCTCGCCATCATCGGGCATCTGCATATTATGCTCACGCTGATCGCCATCGCGTTGGCCCTTCTGGTGGGGCGCTGGCTCGACTTCAAAGGCCTCTGGCACAAACTAGCCATGCCCCTCTTCATTGTGGGTACCTTGGTCACCGCGGTGGGCGCGTGGTCGGTTGTGGTGACACCGCAGGCGCACGCCATCATCTACGTCGGCTCAACCATCGTGCTGCTGGGCGCGCTCTTCCTTGTGATCTTCGGCTTTGACAAGCTGATCCGAGACCGGCTAACCTCGCAAGGGATCACGAAGGCCACCCTGGGACAGAAGCTCGGCGCCCTCCTCCACGATCCCCTGAAGTTCGGCGCTCTCTGGCAGATGGTCTTCATGAACTTCGTCGTTTCCTTTCCAGGCATCTTCATGGCAGCTAAGCTCGAGGAGACCTTTCGCGTTTGGCCGCTGCGACAAGAGCGGCTCATTCTCACCGGGCACTGGCACGTGCTCTCGGGACTCGTCGCCACGATCCTGCTGCTGCTCTACGCCGACCTGGCAGGTCTCAAGGGGCGAACGCGTCAGGTGTTTGGGTGGGTCATCATCGGTGCCTCGGACCTCGCCTTTGCCGCGACGACGGCCTACACCTCCCGCCGGCTCTTTGTGACAGCCTATGGAGAGGGTCCACTTGTGGCCACGCTGACGCTGCTGATGGACGCCGGATTGGGCCTGATCCTGATGGCATTGGGCGCGTTAATGGGCTGGCGGCTGATCGACCTATTCAAGAATAGGGGACGCTGGCACGAAGAAGCGGGTGCGGCACAGGCCCAGGAGGCAGTGCTATGAAGTCTCTGGCACTCATTCCCATCGCCCTACTCCTGATGCTCCTACCCGCCTGCGGCCCGGCGACGACCGGTGCCGCAGCTCTGCCCAGCATGACGCCGGAGATCAACACACCAACTTGGCAGCGTATCCCGGCTGGGGAGTATGTCGCGGGCCAGTTCGATCACGAGGCAACCATCGCGTACGACTACGAGATCATGATCACGCCCGTCACCAACGCCGAATATGCCGGCTATCTCAACGCGGCGCTGGCAGCAGGAACGGTCACGGCGACCGAGGAGTCCGTCGTCGGCCCCTATCCCGGCGATCCCTTCCACGGACACGAACATGAAGAAGAGATCCGCGCCGGCGATTGGCTGCTGCTACCCATCGGGGACCCTGCCTCGCGTCTGATCTACGATGGCACAACGTTCACCATAATGGAGGGTTACGCTCAGCACCCCATAACGATGGTCTCGTGGTTCGGCGCCTGGCGCTACTGCCGGGCGCAAGGCGGGCGGCTGCCCACAGACAGCGAGTGGGAAAAGGCCGCTCGGGGGACGGACAACCGCCCCTTCCCCTGGGGTGACGAGATCGAAGGCGCCCATGCGAACTACAGCAAGAGTGGCGATCCCTTTGGGGCCACCAGCGGCACGACGCCGGTGGGCTTCTACAACGGGGCAACCTACGACGGCTATCACACCCGCGACGGCGCCAGCCCCTACGGCATCTATGATATGGCGGGCAACGTCTGGGAGTGGACCGGCGATGTCCACGAGGGTACCCACAACCGTAGCCTGCGCGGCGGCAGCTACACCAACTACGGTTACGACCTGCGCATCTGGTCACACAACAACGCGACACCCATACACGTCGCGCCCAACGTCGGCTTCCGTTGCGCCCGTGATAGCCAGGGGACCGCTCCGTGATCGAGAAAACACTCCCAACACCGCCCGCCGATGTCCGGGATGTCAGCGGCGTCAGCGCGCGTAGCGCACCGGTGCTGCGCACCATCTCTGAGCAACTTGCGGCCTATTGGCCCTTGGTCAAGGACCTGCAGACCGCCCTACTGATGATCACGGGCCTGGCGGGCTACCTGAGCGCGCGCCCCGGCGATGTGACGCTGCGGAGAATCCTGGGCCTGTTGGGCAGCCTCTTTCTGACCGTGGGGGGCAGCACCGTGCTCAATATGGTGATCGACCGCGACATCGATGCTAAGATGTCGCGAACCCAAAAACGGCCGATCCCTTCGGGAACCGTCAGCGTGGCAGAAGGACTAGCGCTGGGCATAGGGATGGTCGTGGCAGGCGCCCTGTGGGCGCTGGCGCTTGCCCCGCTCTACGGCGTCGTGGTCCTGGCGGGCGTGGCCTTCGACGTCCTCGTCTACACCGGTTGGCTCAAGCGGCGCACGCCCTGGTCCATCATCTGGGGCGGGATCGCCGGTGGCATGCCGGTCCTGGCGGGGCGGGTCCTCGCGACCCAACGCATCGACGAGATCGGGCTCTGGCTGGCGCTGGCCGTCCTCTTTTGGATCCCCACGCACATCATGACCTTTAGCATCAAATACGCCGACGACTACGCCACGGCAGGTGTACCCGTCTTCCCCCATCGCTACGGGGTCCCAACCACCCGCGCCATCATCGGCTTTTCGACCGCCGGTGCGGTGGTTGCGATGCTCTGGGCGATGTACGGTCTGGATCTGAACGAGGTACTGATGTGGATAGCGCGGGGCCTGGGCGCCGTACTCTTCGGATTCACCTTGCTCGCGACTACAGCGCCCACGGAGCGGCGGAATTTCTGGCTCTATAAGCTGGCCTCGCTTTACATGCTAGGCTCGATGGTCGTCCTTATGGCGGCAGCCTAGTGCACAGTTAAGCTGATGTTTGGGGTTTGTAGTGACGACTTCAGTCGTTCCGGAGCCTTGTCGGCGCCTACAGAACCGCTGAAGCGGTTACTGCGAACCAACTTTGCTGACCACTAGGCTTGTTGCATGGGGGCATTGCCTCAGTCTGTGAGGATCCCCGGTTATCCAGGGGCCGTTGTTGCGTGAGACTCTTATTCTGTTATGGAGAACCCTTTGTTGTGTAGGGGCCTGATCAGTGTGAACGCGATTGTCCCATTCAGATACAAGGAGCAGAGACCATGACCGGACAGCAATCCCCCTCCAAGTTAGGCCGTATCATCGCACTCGTTCTTATGGGCTTGACCGTCTTCTTCACCCTGATGGGCGGCATCGGCACCACCTGTGTCGCACTGGGCGCGGAGAAGTACGACAGCATGGCGGGGCTGGTGCCCTACAAGCCCCTTTACCAGCTCATCGTCGTCCTCAGCATCGCCGTGGGCATTTGGGGCATCCCTGTGATGATAGCCCTGGTTCGCGGCGGCAACCACGCCCATCGCAACGCCCTAATCGTGTTGGGTGTGGGCGCGGTCACCTCGGGGGTCCAGACCGCCGTCTCGCAGGCCGTGCGCGGTTCGTCCGCCCCGGCCAACGTGCGCTTCGCGGTCACGCTCGTCACCTTGATCGTCTTCCTCATCTTCCGACTGCCTGGGCTTTGGCGCAGGATGCGCTTCGACGAACCTCTCCGTGGTCAGTCCGCCAAGACCGCCGGCGGCGTCGCCCTAGCCGTCTGCGGCAGCGTCACGCTCTTCTCACCGGTCTGGGTGACGCAGACCCATCTCTCTGCATGGTTGTTGGGCCTCCGCATCCCCCTTATCGTCACCGGATTGGTGCTCCTAGCGGTAGGCACCGCCTTGCTGGCGGTGGAGATGCGGTACAATAGGTGTACAGAGATGCAAGAGAAGGAGATGCAGCCTGCCTGACCTGAACTCAAGTAACCGGCGGTTGAAGCGCGAGGCGAGGACCCTCGAGGCGATGGTGACCCTCTACTGTCGAGGCAACCATGCTCCGGAGCCCGACGCGCTCTGTGACGACTGCCGCGCGCTGCTGAACTACGCCTACGAGCGGCTGGAAAAGTGTCCCTTTCAAGGTAAGAAGCCGACCTGCGCGACTGCCCTATTCATTGTTACAGGCCCGAACAGCGAGAGAAGATCAGGACGGTTATGCGCTACGCAGGACCACGCATGCTCCTGCACCACCCTTGGTTGGCTGTCATGCACCTCCTGGACGGATTCCGGCGCGCCCCAAAGGATAAGAGGAAGACATAGCATGAGCACAGAATCACTAGGACCGAAGCAAGCTGTCACGGTGCACGCTTACGGGAAGTTGGCCGAGGGCCTGTCTGACAGAGCCGGGAGCCTGGTGAAGGCGGTAGGACGTCGCCAGAAAGTTGTGCGCGTCCCGTTACGCCCCGGCTACCGTTTGACATCGCTTCTTCAGGAGCTGGATATCCAGCGCGCGGACCTCTATTCGGTCTTTCTCAACGGCCGGCTTCTCGCCACGCGCAACGCGATGGCGCCCTGGCTCCGTTACCAACAAGCCCAGGACGACGTCTGGAACTGGGACCATGATGTCGAGCTGAACCACGGCGACCGCGTCGGCCTCTTCGGCGAGGACATGGCCCTCCTCGTCGTCTAGCGAGAGCAACCCCCTACCATCCCGTCGGCCTGTCGACGACCTGTAGGGGCAGGGCTTGTCCCTGCCCTCCCGCGCCGAGGGCACCCACAAGGGGCGCCCCGACCCCCCAACGACACGACGCTGCAGAAACACTGCGCCTCCCGCTCCTGGTGATCCGCCGCCTTCATGCTATCCTAACTGCTAAGTCACTGACTGCAGACAGTAGAAAGGCGGTTCCCCTTCGATGGCTCCACCTCCCACTGACAGGTTCGACGAGCTGGTGACCGCTTTGGCCAAGACAACGTGCTTCACAGACGTTGATCCAAACCTTTTGCGCGCCGTGGCCCGCGAGGTGATCCCCCAACACTACGACGCCGGCCAGATGGTGCTCCTGGAAAGCGAAGCAAGTGCCGGACTGGGCGTCATCGCCTCCGGTCGACTGAAAGCGGTGCGGCTCTCGGCCTCGGGGCGAGAACAAATCCTCAGCGTTCTGGGTCCGGGCGAGATCTTCAACGCGGTCAGCGTTCTCGCAGAAGCCGCCAATCCCGCCACGATCGTCGCGCTGGACGCGACAGAGCTCTGGATGATCCCGAAGGACCGGTTGGACGGGCTGCAGGATCGCTACCCGCAGCTCACGCGGATCATCGCGCGCAATCTGGCGAGGCGCGTGCTGGCGTTGGTGGATTTGGTCGAGGATCTCTCGCTGCGCACCGTCGAGATGCGGTTGGCCCGCCAGATCTTGGAACACGCGGAGCACGGTGTTCTCCCGCGCGAGCCCTGGGCGACACAGGCTGAGATGTCGGCGCGACTGGGGACGGTTACGTACGTCCTGAACCGCGCCTTGCGGAGTCTGGAAGAAGAGGGACTGATCGACGTAGAACGAGACCGAATCCGTGTGCTGGATGCCGACGGACTGGCAGCAAGGGCGGAGGTTGCGTAGCGTCACTTGACTTAAGTCAAAGACCTTCGGGCATCCAGCGTGTATCCTGACTGTGATATGCTGGATGCTTTGTTGTTTCCCACACACGGAGGTCATCCCTATGGATAAGTCTATCCGTTATAAGTTGGGCCTGGCGCTGGCGGTGATTGGGGCACTACTGTGCATCTTCGGCACCCTAGCCGTCTTCATGCGCTGGTACCATCCCGTGATGGGTGCGGAAGTCGCCGCGGGCCGCCCGGACGAGAAGACGATCGTCCAATATGTCTTCCCTGCCTTGAGCGACATCGGCGTGATCGCAGGGGTGCTCTGGGCGCTGGCGGCCCTCGCGTTTGGGATGCGGAAACCGTGGGCCTGGACGTTGGGCGTGGTCGCCAACGTGATGGCGTTGCAGAGCAGCTTCTTCCCGATGATCCCCCCGGTCACGCGGGGGTTGCCGCCGGCGAACGCCATCATCTTCGTCCCCAGCCTAGTGAGCTTCGTCCTGATGCTGACCCTGGTGCGCAAGGTGGATTGGTGGGTGCTGGTGATCTCGCTCTTCTCGGGAATCGCCATGGTGCTCTCCTTTATGAACGGCGTCGCATCCACCGATAAGATCATCGTCACCGGCGCCAGCCTCTTCGTCGCGGTGCAGCGGCTCAACTGGATCGCGGCACTGGGCTGGGGCGTCTTCACCGTGGGTCTGATCGTCAAGCCCGTCGACTGGGTCCGCTGGGTCGGGCGGGGCGCAGCGACGTTGGAGCTGGTGGCGGGCCTTCCGCTGGGCATCGTGACTGCGGCAGAGGCCGGGCGCTTCTCCATGTTCCTGCCGGCGCCACTGCTGAGCGGCGCACTGCTCATCCTGCTGCTGTTACCGCTGGGCACGAGGTTGACAACCCGCAATCTGGGCGTCCAAGAAAGGTTAGCTCACGGATAGCCGCAGATCGACACAGATTGTCCGCAGGATATGCCTGCAAATACCACGGAAACGGGCCGAAGCGTCGCCGATCGTTGCGGAAGACACGGC
>JAFGNI010000112.1 GCA_016927095.1 Anaerolineae bacterium
CCTGAGGCTTCAAGAGCTGATCAAGGGCGACTGGTGGTTCCCTGAGACAGCGCTGGTGCTCGATGCGCAGGCGAGGCTCAAGCTGCGCGCTCCCGAGGGCGAATACCGGCTCACACTGGACGATCGTGCGGTTGCCTTCACGCTCGACAAGTCTGTGCCCGAGGTGACCGTCACCTTCTAGGCGGCGAGGCGTCCAGGACGGCCCGCCCCAGCGATACAGCGGCATTCGCCGAAACGGTCCCGTTCCGGCGCGACGTGCGCCGCCGTCCGGGGTGAACAAGGCGGTTCGCCGTGCGCAGGTGCGCAGAGAGAAGCCGGGCCTACGGCTTCCTACTTCGCCCAAGCCAGCGCACGGCCAGAATACCGGCTGAGAGCGCAACGATTGATGCCCATACGCCGCGCCAGTTGAGGGGGATCGCCCTGCTGCCGTCCGGGATCTGGGGGTAGTCAGGATCGAAATGCGGGTAGAGTTTCAGGATGGCGGGCGTTCGAACGTGAGTTCTGGCGGCAAGGGCGAGAAACTCGTCGGTGAGGTGCTGTATCTCATCCCGCGCGGCGTTAGCGTGTTTCTGGAGCGCGATCTCCATCCGCTCCTTGGTCAGCAGCTTCTGCAGGAAGAGCACCATCAACGGCTCCGGAGCCCGTGCGAAAAGCTCGAGTTTGCCCGGGGTGATGGGATAGCCGAGCTCACGCAGCACCGCGAAGCCCTCGCGCACCGCGCGGACGGCGAGTACAAGTGCGTCGCGCGTCCGGGCCATACGCTTGAGATCGGTGCCGCAGGCGTACATCGCGGCGGCAATTGAGGGCATCAGGAGCGCGACATGGTACTTGAGCCACGCGTCCATATCCATGCGTATTTCGGCGCCGAGCCACCGTGTGGACGCCAGGACCTCCGCGATCTCGCGCGTGCGCGCGGTCACCGTGCCATCGATCTCGCCGAAGGGAGTGGGAGCCCTCTCTCCCTGCGTCCCCGTGAGGCAGTGGACGGTGTAGCCGTCGCGGTAGCCTGCAGAGGCGGGGAAGCCGACCAGCACGCGCTCCCGCCCCAGCGAATCGATCAGTGCACCCGGACCGGCGGCGTTGTTCATCAGGAAGAGGACGTTCGGCGTGTGCGTGTTCGCGGCCAGGGTGGGCAGGATCGTGAGCGCGGCATTCTTGCGCATGATGACCAGCACAAGGTCGTAGGCGTCATCGGGCGCCAGCGCCTCGACGGCACGGACGGGTGTTTGTAGCGTCTCATCACTCACGACGTTGTGGATGACGATCCCGTGCTCGCAGATGTCCGCGAGCCGCTGCCCGCGCGCGAGGATGGTCACATCGTGACCGGCTTCATGAAGCTGCGCAGCGAACAGGCTACCCAGTGGGCCGGCACCATATACCAGGATGCGCATCACACACCTCCCGCGGATGTCTGTAGACTGGAGGATCTAGCTGTCCAGACCTTCTAGCGTCCCGACGCTACAAGGCTTCGGCCCGGTTACCTCTCACCCCATCAGCACTTCGATAATGTGGTACGCCCCATCGGTAAATGTGGGGATGGTGGCTCCGGCAAGGGGCTTTCCGTCGACCTGCACCGACCGGACGCCCTTGGAGACATGCGATGGGTTGCTGACCTTGATCTCGTACGTGGCGCCGCGATAGGTGCGGAGGGCACGAAAGCCATCCCACGCGGAAGGGATGCATGGATCGATCGTAAGGCCTTCATACGACGGACGGATGCCGAGGATGTACTTGGTGCCGGCCTGGTAGGCCCACGACGCGGTTCCGGTGAGCCAGCTGTTGCGTCCTAACCCAAACTGCGGGTGCTCGTCGGACAGGATGTTCTGGCAGTACACGTAGGGCTCCACCTCGAACTCGTCGATCCGGTTGTTGCGTGTTGCCGGATTGATCTGGGCATAGTACTTGAAGGCACGATCGCCCCGACCCACCATCGTCTCCGCGATCATCGCCCAGGGATTTGTGTGGAGGAAGATGCCACAGTTCTCCTTCGTGCCCGGGGGATAGGTCGTCATCCCGCCCTTGTTGGGGTCGAAGCCGTTGTAGCCGGGCGTGGCGGTCTTGAGCCCGTTGCTCGTGTTCAGGTGGGTTCGGGCGGCGTCGAGCGCCTGAATGGCCCGCTCAGGCGTGGCGAAGCCCGACATCACGGCCCACGTCTGGGCGTTCAGGTAAATGCGACCTTTGTGGCTGATCTGTGAGCCCAGTGGGGTGCCGTCGCTGTCGAAGTAGCGCAGATACCAGGTGCCCCCACCGATGTTTGCGTCCCATGCTACCTCGTTGACACGCTCGCCCATGCAGCGGTACTGCTCACGGAAGGCCTCAGCCAGCGTGTCCTTGCCCAGGTAGGTGAGCAGCTCGATCATCTCACGGAGCGCTACGCCGAGTAGATTGGCGTTGAAGAGCGACTCCGCGCCCTTGCGCAGGTTCATGGTGTCGTTCCAGTCCGCGAACCCCAGCAACGGGATGCCGTGGGTGCCGGTATTGAGCCACGAGAATGCGAGCGCGCGCTGCAGGTGGTTCAGGACCGTCCCGGTCGACTGGGGTTCCCCGCGCGCGTCCTTGTCGTAGTAGGGCAACACCTCATCCAGGAAGCCGAAGTCGCCCGTCTCCTTGAGATAGGCTGTGACGGCAAGGACCAGCCAGAGGTGGTCATCTCCATAGTAGCTCGGGCGATCCTGCCCCTCGGCGGCATCGCCGATGCTGGCCTCCATCGTCAGCGGGTAGAACTGGTGCATCCC
>JAFGNI010000006.1 GCA_016927095.1 Anaerolineae bacterium
GGGGGGGCGTCACGCTTGGGCGTGCCGCCACGACGACGATCCGGCGCCGCAGGCTGGGGGCGGACCGTCTAGCCGCGCTACAGAGCTCCCGATGGAACGGGGCTGTCTAGATGGGATAGCCTTACGGCAGCGCCCAAGGGCTTTCCGAAGGCCTTGGGCGCAACGGGAGAAGGGCTTGGGCGCGAGGACGATAGGGCGACGGTGTGGGAGGGCTGTGTCTGGAGATCTCAGCAGCGAAAGAGGTGGCAGGCGTTTTCGGTGGTAGCCTGCTGCAAGGTTTCAAGCGGCAAGCGCCGTAGTTCGGCGATCCGTTCAGCGACATAACGTAGGTAGGCGGGTTCATTGCGCTTGCCGCGGTGAGGCTCTGGCGTGAGGTAGGGCCCGTCGGTCTCCAGGAGCAGTCTGTCCAGCGGCACTTGACGCGCTACGGCGTGGAGTTCAGTGGCCTTTGGGAACGTCACGGGGCCGTCGATGCCCAAATAGAAGCCTGATGCCAGGGCCTGCGCCAGGTGCGCGGTGCCACCGGCATAGGCGTGGAGCGTGCCTCGCAGCGATGCCCTGGCGTGGTTCTCCTGTGCCGGTGCGCTGGCCAACACGTTCAGGATGTCCTCGTGGGCGTCGCGGTCGTGGACGATGACGGGCAGATCGAGCTCAAGCGCCAAGGCCAACTGACGCGCCAGCGCATCGCGCTGCACCGGTGGCTCGGGACAGTGCCAGCCGCGATCCTTGATGCGAGGCCAGTAGTAGTCCAGCCCGATCTCGCCAATGGCGACGACCTGCGGCCTTCGGGCCAGGTCCCGCAAGGCCTCGACCGCGGTATCGCTGAGCAGGTGTGCGGATGTGGGGTGGATGCCCACGGCGGCGTAGATGGCACAGCTGCTGGTCGTGTAGCGCTCGGCGAGGGCCACAGCTTGGGCGCTGCTCTCTAGGTCAGTGCCTGGCAGAATCATCGCCTCGACGCCGCTGCGTACCGCGCGTGCAATAACATTTTCCAGATCGTCCCGATATCTGTCGTGCTGTAGGTGGATGTGCGTATCGATCATGCTGATGCCTCCTAAGGGCTCTCCCGAGCAACCGGGGAAGCCTGGGCAGATGTCTCGCCGCTGCTATGGTCTGTATCTCGTCCGTGATTATACCCGGCCGGCTAATCGTTTGTATACAGAATATCAATGTTATTCTAATGGTGGCATGCTATAATCCCCGAGTAATCAGAGTCTCTAGTGGCATGGAAGCAGACGGATTCTGGCGCTATCTACCTGTTGACGCGTTCATTGCGACCGATGCTCAGCGAGGATAGCCAATTGGCGGGGTGTGGTGATATCATTGGCGTTTGGTCGCCACCATCGCCTGAGTCGCTCGCTGTCGTCTGTCGGTTCGGTTGGGAGGAAACACAATGTTACCTTGGTTCAATATGCAGGACCAGAATATCGACGAACTGGTCAAGAGAATACCGGATGAGGTGCCGATTCTGCCTCTGCGGAATACGGTCGCCTTTCCCTATATCGTGATGCCGCTGGCCGTCGGCATTCCGCGCTCCGTCAAACTCATCGGAGATGCCGATAAGTCCGGGCGCATCATTGGTCTGGTAGCGATGACCGATCCCTCAGTGGAAGTGCCGGACTCTACGCAGGTTCACTCCGTGGGCACGGCGGCCATTATCCATCGCATTATGGAGTCTGATGATGGGACGCTGACCGTTTTCATCCAGGGACTGGAGCGCTTCCGCATCGTTGAGTGGACGGCAGAAGATCCCTACATGATGGCGCGCATCGAGATCACCCCCGATGTCGTGGAGGAATCCATCGTGGAGGAGGCGCTGCGGCGCAATCTGCTCGATATCGCCACGCGCTTGGCCGAGATGATCCCGCAGTTCCCGGATGAGGCGATCCGGTTCATCCAGCAACTCAGCGACACGCGTCTGCTCGTCTACCTCATAGCCTCCAACATGCGCATCGAGATCGAGGAAGCCCAGCGGCTCCTGGAGATTGATCACCTTGCGGAGAAGATGCAGTACCTGATCAAGGTGCTGACGCGTGAGCTCGAGGTCCGTGAAGTCGGGCAGCAGATCCAGGAGAAAGCCAAGGAGGAGATCGAGAAGAACCAGCGCGAGTACTATCTCCGCCAGCAGATGGATGCGATCCGCAAGGAGCTTGGCGAGGGTGAGGACAGCAAGCAAGAGGTCGAGGACTACCGCGCCAAGATTGAAGAAGCCGGCATGAGCGAGGAAGCCAAGGAAGAAGCGTTGCGCGAGTTGGCGCGCCTCGAGAAGATGCCGCCCCAAGCTGCCGAGTACTGGGTGATCAAGACCTATCTTGACTGGCTAACGGCCCTCCCGTGGCAGGAGACGACAGATGACAACCTCGACATCTCCAATGCGCGCGAGGTCCTCGATGAAGACCACTACGATCTCGAGGATGTGAAGGAACGCATCTTGGAGTTCCTGGCTGTTCGCAAGCTGCGGCAGGAGCGTGGGTTGGATGTGCAGTCTGAGCAGGACCTCCAGGGCCGCCCCGTCGAGGGTATGGGGGCCATTCTTGCTTTGATCGGCCCGCCCGGCGTCGGCAAGACGTCTCTAGGGCAGTCAGTCGCACGTTCCCTAGGGCGCGAGTTCACGCGTATGAGCCTGGGCGGTATGCGGGACGAGGCCGAGATCCGTGGGCACCGTCGGACCTATATCGGCGCGATGCCCGGACGGATTATGCAGGCGATCAAGCGCGCCGGTGTGAAGAACCCAGTGTTCATGCTGGATGAGGTTGACAAGATCGGGTCTGACTGGCGCGGCGATCCCTCTTCAGCTTTGCTGGAGGTGCTCGACCCGCAGCAGAACCACGCCTTCCGGGATCACTACCTGGACGTGGACTTTGACCTGAGCAAGGTGTTGTTTATCTGCACAGGCAACACGACGTCAACGGTCCCCGCGCCGCTGCTCGACCGGATGGAGATTATCCAGGTCGACGGCTATACCGAGTATGACAAGGTGCACATCGCCCGTCAGTACCTGGTGCCGCGTCAGCTGCGGTTGAACGGCCTCCGCGAGGAGGAAATCGAGTTCACCGACGATGCGCTGCGGACGATCATACGGGACTACACGCGCGAGGCCGGCGTGCGCCAGCTGGAGCGCACCATCGGCAAGGCGTGTCGCAAGGTGGCCACGTTGGTCGCGGAGAGCCAGAGCGCCGAGGCCTCGGACGAGGAACAACACATCGTTATCGATCCGGAGAAGGCTCGCGAGTACCTGGGCAAGCCGCGCTACCGCTTTGAGGCGGCGCTGCGGACCGAGAAGCCTGGTGTGGCGACCGGCCTCGCGTGGACACCCACCGGCGGTGAGGTCCTCTTCGTCGAGGCTGCCACGATGCCGGGTTCGGAGGAGCAGTTCATCCTGACCGGTCAGTTGGGCGACGTCATGCGCGAGTCGGCTCGCATCGCGCTGAGCTTCGTGGATTCGCATCTTGAGGAACTTGGAATCACCACCGACCGCAAGGGACGTGGCAAGGTTCACCTCCACGTGCCGGCAGGTGCTGTGCCGAAGGATGGTCCGTCTGCCGGTGTCACGATGGTCACGGCACTTGTGTCGCTCTTGACAGGACGTCCGGTCAATCCTGATCTTGGCATGACGGGTGAGGTGACGCTCCAGGGTCAAGTACTGCCCATCGGCGGCTTGAAGCTCAAGGTCCTCGCGGCCCACCGAGCCGGCCTGAAGAAGGTCATCCTGCCGAAGCTGAACGAGGTCGACATCGACGAGATTCCGGAGAAGATCCGTGAGGAGATGGAGCTGGTGCTTGTCGAGGACGTTCAGGACGTGCTGAGACACGCTCTGGCACCCGTCGATGCGGTTGAAGAGGAGCAAGCGCCGCCGGAGCCTTCAGCCGAAGAGCTTGAGGAAAAGGCGCCAGAACCTGAGCCCGTCGTGGCCTAGGGCTGCACTGTGAACGCCACCGCTGGACAGCGGTGGCGTTTTTCATGCCTCGCTTCTGCGCGCGCCTGCACTATAATCGGGGCCACGGATGCGGTGATGGCTCAGTTGCCACGGCGCATTCTCATTCACATAGGCTGGTTGTCAGGTTGGGATTACCGTAGGAGCGTTCTATGCGATCGTATGTGGAGTTCTGTGACCCCGATACCCTTGAGAGAAGCTATCTGATGGCGTTTCTCTCCGATGGACGCGTACCCCAGAATCTGTTCTACCTGCTGAACGGGGCCAATGCATTCTACACATACCGGAACGCCGACTTGGCAGAGATCGCCTGGCGCGATGAGGTGGCGTTCTTTCAGAGACAGGCGCTTGTGGCACCGGGCCAGGATCTTGTTTTTGTGAGTCTGGGCTGTGGCAATGCAGGGCCGGAGAAGATGCTGCTGCGCCATCTTGAGGCGGAAGGCTACAATGTGCGCTACGTTGGTGTGGACTCCTCGATGCGGATGCTGGAGCTTGCTGACGAGAACCTCAGCGACGAAGCCTTCGCACGCCACCTCGTCTTGGCGGACTTCGGCCGGCTGGACTTCGGCGAGCAACTGGATGATCTGGTCCACGAGTGCGGCACCCGCGTCTATGCCATGATCGGCGGTACCTTCGGCAACTTCGATCAGACGTACCTGGCCGGCCTTCTGAGCGGCCTCATCTCCGAGCGTGACTATCTCTATCTCGACGTCGTGCCACTGGAACAGACGGATGAGAAAAACGTTCGCCTCAGGGACCGGCTCTCACACCTTCCTGAGAACCTCTCCGCCTTCTTCGATCATCTGTTGGCTGCATTGGGTCTCAGTGTGGAACACGGCAGGGTCATCACCGAGGAAATGCCTGACAAAGCTATGCAGACCCTGCGCCAGACATTCCTCTTCGAGGTGGTGGATCCGTTGCGCGTCTCTTGTCTCGGTGAGGAGCTTGCCTTGGTGCCCGGGCAGCGCATCGAACTCCTGACGATTCGGGCCTATGACATCCCGTCGCTCATTGGGTACCTCGGTGGGAAAGGCTTCGACCTGCTGGATAGTTACGAGCCGGATGTTGGGCGGCTGAGCCACCGGTGGCAACGGCTGCTTTTCAGAAGAGTCTGAGCGTTCCAGGTTCACTCCCAACCATCATAGCGAAGGAGATCACGCAACCATGCACGTATCCAAGGCTGTCATCACGGCTGCGGGACGCGACCAGCGCACCCTGCCCCTTCAACTGCTGATTGACAGGGATGGCGCTGAGAAATCGGTTCTTAGCATCCTTGTGGAGGAAGCTCTGAGTGCGGGGGTGGACGATGTTGCCGTGATCGTTGCCCCCGGGGACGAGATACCCTATGCCGAGGTACTGGGGGAACACCGTGGCAAGGTGCGCTTCATCCCTCAAGAGGAACCTCTGGGATATGGACACGCTGTTTTCTGTGCCAACGACTTCGTGGGTGATGATCCGTTCCTTCACCTTGTGGGTGACCATCTCTATGTCAGTCGAGAGGCGGTCTCCTGCGCCCGGCAACTGGTTACGGTAGCTTCGGCTGAGGCGTGCGCGGTCTCCGCCGTACAAGCGACGCGGGAGACGTTGCTGCCCTACTATGGTACCGTAGGGGGGCGCCGGATGCCCGGTCGCAAGGACCTCTATGTCATCGAGACGGTGAAGGAGAAGCCAACCCCGACTGAGGCGGAGGTCAACCTGATTGTCCCAGGACTGCGTGCGGGGCATTACCTTTGCTTCTTCGGCATGCATGCTCTGACGCCGACGGTGATGGAGGTTCTGTCTGAGCAGGTGGCTGCAGCCCGCAGCTATGGTGCGAAAGTGACCCTGTCGGATGCCCTGGCGGTGCTGGCAGGACGGGAGAAGTACCTGGCGCTGGAGGAGCGGGCGCAGCGCTACGATGTCGGTGTGAAGTATGGTCTCCTGACGGCTCAGTTGGCACTGGCCTTGTCTGGCAGGGATCGGGACGAGGTGCTGACGCGAGTCGTCGAACTGCTCGCGATGCGCGAGATGGGCCGTGACAGCACGATGGCACCGGCTGAGCGGAGCTAGCCATGGCCGGGTACCTGAGACAGATCATCACGGCCACGGATCCCGCGATACGCAACCAGTCACTAGAGCACTACTGCGAGACGGCTACGCTGGATGAGCTGCTCGACGAGTGTCGCGACCTCGAAGCTTTCCGCAGACGGAGTGACAACCTCTACGAGCGAGTCCGGACGTTGTTCTTTCTCTATGCGATCCACCGGTTTCATCTTCCCCAGAAGACCCATCTCCAGCGACGCGGCCTGATTCCCTATCAGGGCTACGAGCATCTCTTGCAACGCAGGTTCGAGGAGGCTGTCAATGCCTTTCTGGCTGTGCAGGAGAGGTACGGCATCAATGAAGGCATCGCCAGCGCGCTGGCGGAGGCCTATCACCGGCTGGGATTCCAGACGTTGGCCGACCAAGTGCGCCGGAGCGTTCGATCCGTGCGGGGCAACCAGTGGATGTTCCGTGTGGGTCATCCTGCAGACCAACCGCTTCGGATTCGTCGTGAATTGCTGGCGCCGACAGCTACGGCCTTGATGCCGATCCTGCACGAGGCGACGCCCGTGCGTATGGATCTGAGTCACAGCGGCTGGAGCGACATTTTCTTCCTGGGTATGGACTATCCTGAGGGAGCCCGGGTTCTGAACGTCTCGATCGATCTCGCAGTCCACGGTCGCGACCCCTTCCCGCGTCCGCCGGTGGAGGCGTTTCTCCGCGTGATCGATGAGCCGGTGCTCCGGCTAGCCAGCGTGGACTTGGGGGCGACCGCTGAGATCCATGACCTCGCCGAGGTTTTTGACTACGCCCGGGACTATCTTGGGCTGCTGAAGGCCGCCATCATCGCGGCGGGCATCGTGCCGCCCGGCGTCGAGGGGTCAGGTGAACAGCTGTCCGATCTACTGGGGCGACTCGTGGGCGCGGGGCATGGATTGGAGCTTGTGAGCAAGGTCAACGGCATCCCCAAAGGGTCGCGGTTGGCGGTCTCCACGAGTCTGTTGGCCTGTCTGATTGCCGTCTGTATGCGGGCGACGAGCCAGACCCAGGCCTTGACGGGCACTTTGGCGGAACCTGAACGCCGGCTGGTCGCTGCGCGGGCCATCCTCGGTGAGTGGTTGGCAGGTTCGGGCGGCGGATGGCAGGATTCGGGCGGCGTTTGGCCCGGGATGAAGCTCATCACGGGTGAGTTGGCGGGTCCCGGCGATCCTGAGTACGGGATCAGCCGCGGTCGCCTACTGCCGGGACATCACATCCTGGGACTCGACGAGGTGAGCGCTGAGACCCGGGAGCAGTTGCAGAACAGCCTGGTTTTGGTCCACGGTGGCATGGCACAGGATGTCGGACCGATTCTGGAGATGGTGACGGAGAAGTACCTGTTGCGGTCCGCAGCTGAATGGACCGGTCGCCAAGTCGCAATGGGGATTTTCGATGAGATTGTTGGCCTGCTGAAGGCCGGTGATGTGCGGGGCATCGGGGATGCGACAACCCGGAACTTCTTCGGGCCCATAGAGACGATCATTCCCTGGTCCAACAATCTCTATACGGTGACCCTGATCGACCGTGTCCGGGCCGCTTTTGGCGCGGACTTCTGGGGCTTCTGGATGCTGGGCGGCATGTCTGGCGGCGGCATGGGCTTCATCTTCGATCCGAACCGTCGCGAAGAAGCGCAGTCACGTCTCCACGCTATGATGCTGGGGGCAAAACAGGAGCTGGAGCAGGCGCTTCCCTTTGCGATGGATCCTGTGGTCTACGACTTTGCGATCAACCAGCGGGGGACCCACGCGGAGCTGCTGGATGGTGACAGCAGCCGGCTCCTTACGGGCCACCAGAGGACCGGTGCGTCCGAGGGTGTGGCCCTCATGCCTTCAGGCTACTACACGCTGGTGGTGCCGCAGTTGTTGCGTCGCGGGCGCCATGAGCTCTCGCCCCTGCGGCGCGCAGAGCTGGATGCCTTTGGTGCAGCCTGCCGCGCAGATACGGGCCTCTCAGGCACGGTGCAGCAGCTCTTCGACCAGCTTCTGCCGCGCTCCTCACTGGAGATGTCCGAAGGCCGTACGCTGGATGAGCTTCTGGCGCAGTTGGGATTCGATCGCATCCAGCACGAGCAGATACGCAGCGACCTCAGGGACGGGCGCATTGGGCTTGCGCAGAATCGCCTGCCGGCAAGAACGGACATCCGCGATGTGGAGCCTGGGGACGTGCTGGACCTCACCCCAGGCGCCGAGGGCAAAAGCCTCCTCCGCCAGCAGCGCGACGACTTGGCGCAGCGGGGGCGCCAAGCGCTACAGGAAGGACGTGTCGCCGTCATCACGCTGGCTGCGGGTGTGGGGAGCCGCTGGACGCACGGCGCAGGTGTCGTGAAGGCGCTGCATCCATTCTGTAAGCTTGATGGGGTCCACCGCTCCTTCATCGAGGTGCACCTGGCCAAGAGCCGCCGCACCGGCCGTTTGAGCGGGACGTCCGTGCCCCATGTCATCACGACCAGTTACCTGACCCACCAAGCTATTCAGGACTACCTTGCGCGGCAGGACAACTACGGCTACGAGGGCCCGCTGACGCTCTCTCTCGGTCGCACCGTTGGCCTGCGTCTGGTACCGATGGCGCGCGATCTGCGGTTCGCGTGGGAGGAGATGCCCCAACAGTTGCTCGATGAGCAGGCGCAGAAGGTCCGGGAAAGCCTCCACGCTGCGCTCATCGGCTGGGCACAACAGATGGGCGAGGGAGCGGACTATCGCGATAACGTGCCGCTTCAGTGTCTTCACCCGGTCGGGCACTGGTACGAGATTCCCAATCTTCTGAAGAACGGTGTGCTGGCCCAGATGTTGGCGGAACGACCGCGACTCCAGGTCCTGATGATGCACAATATCGACACGGTGGGCGCAGATGTGTCGCCATTGGTGCTGGGCGCCCATCTCAGCTCAGGGGCGGCGATGACCGTCGAGGTGATCACGCGCCGCGTCGAGGACCGGGGTGGGGGACTTGCGCGGGTCGATGGGGCGTTACGCCTTATGGAAGGGATGGCCCTGCCGCACGAGGAGGACGAGTTCCGCCTCTCGTACTACAACTCCAACACGATGTGGATCGATATCGATCGCTTACTTGGCCTCTTCGGCCTGACCCGGTCTGATCTGGGTGACAGCGACAAGATCAATGAGGCTGTTCGTTCTGTAGCTGCCCGGATGCCCACCTATATAACGCTGAAAGACGTCAAGAAGCGCTGGGGCCACGGACAGGAGGATATCTTCCCAGTCGCGCAGTTTGAGAAGCTGTGGGGGGACATGACGGCGCTGCCCGAGATGGCCTGCCGCTACGTTGTGGTGGACCGGATGCGCGGGCAGCAGCTCAAGGAGCAGGCGCAGCTGGATGGTTGGCTGCGCGATGGGTCGGCAGCTTACGTCGCGTCTCTCTGCAATTGGGCTTAGCGCCGGCCGGGGTTGTCCACCTTCAGCTAGACCACAAAAGGGGCCGACTCACTTGAACCGGCCCCTTCCTGTGCCTGTGGCTTGTGCCCTCCAACGTTTCAGCTTTGCCAGTCTGGAGGACGGCAACTGCCCTGCATCCTCTGAGTGGCCTACTTCCCGCCCATCTCCACAAGCCCGCGCGCCCGATAGACCTCGGCAGCTTCCCTGACCAGTGCTGCCGTCAGAGGCGCGTCCAGGTCGTCCTCCAGGCGGTCCGCCAGCGCAACCAGGGCCCGATAGGAGGTGCGTCCGGGACGCAGGGCGTGATAGATGGCGAGGACCTCTTCGTTGGAGACACGAGTCAGCTCAGCCGCGCGCCGCAGGTTGCCCGCCTGTGTCACGTATCCGGCGTCCTCGGCGGCTTCCGCCTGCATCAGCAACGTCTCGGCACTGATTCGGAAGTCGGCTTCGGTGAGCTCGCCCTTGAGAAGGGCCTCCATGGTGAGCTCCTCAAGGGGGCGTCCGCTCTGACTGACCACGTTCTCGGGTTTCCGTGACATCGCGTTCCTACTCCTCGATGCGGTTCTCGATCACGGCGCCGCGGCTCGCGGAGGTCGCCAGCCGGCTGTAGAGCGCGAGATAACCTCGCTTGAACTTCGGTGCCGGTGGTGTCCAGCGTGCCATCCGCGCGGCGATCTCCTCATCTGAGACCTCAAGGTGCAAAAGCCGGTTGGGCACATCAATCGTGATGGTGTCGCCGTCCTCGACGATCGCCAGCGGACCACCCTCTGCGGCTTCTGGCGAGACGTGCCCCACAAAGCAGCCGTTATTGGTGCCGGAGAATCGTCCATCGGTGACCACGGCAGTCTTCAGGGCCAAGCCACGGCCATAGAGCAGCTTCATCGCCGTGTACATCTCGCGCATGCCCGGGCCGCCTTTCGGACCCTCGTAGCGGATGACGACGACCTCACCGGGCTGTACCAGGCCCTCGAGGATGGCATCGTTGGCGGCTTCCTCCGAGTCGAAGCACCGCGCCGACCCTGTAAAGGTCTGCATGGCAGGGTGGATGGCAGCCGGCTTGGTGATGCCCGTATCCGGTGCGAGGTTCCCCTTCAAGATCGCCAGGCCACCGCTTTCACGCCACGGGTCTTCCAAGGCACGGATGACCTGGCCATCAGGGTCGGGGGCACTGGCGACGTTCTCCGCCATTGTGCGACCGGTCACCGTCAGAGCGGTGCCATGGATCAGGGGCAGGAGCTGTCTCATCACCGCGGGCACACCCCCCGCGCTGTTGAAGTCGGGCACATTGGGTGCGGCGGCAGGGAAGATCCTGGCCAAATGCGGCGTGGCGCGGCAGAGGGCCTCAAAATCGTCCATGGTGATGTCGCAGTCGGCCTCGTAGGCGATCGCCGGCATGTGGAGAGCCACGTTCGTCGATCCGCCGATGGCGGTGCTCAGGCGAATGGCATTCTCCAGGCTCGCGCGATTGATGATGTCGCGGGCCGTGATGCCTGCTTTGATCAGTTCGACGATCTGGCGACCCGAGGCTTGTGCAGCGCGCAGGCGCGCAGCATGGGTCGCCGGAATGGTGGCGCTGCCCGGCAGCGTCATGCCCAGCGCCTCCGCGACGCAGCACATCGTGTTGGCTGTGCCTAGGAACGAGCAGGAGCCACAGGTGGGCGCCGCGCAGTCCTCCAGCCGGTAGTAGGTGGCTTCGTCGATCTGTCCGGCCTTGAGCATCCCCAGCCCTTCGGTCAACGCCGTCGTGTCGGCGGCGCGTTCGTCAAACTCGCAGCCCCCTTCCATGGGCCCGCCCACGACGATGATCGCCGGCACGTCCAGTCGCGCCGCTGCCATGAGCATGCCGGGCACAATCTTGTCGCACGAGCACAGCAGCACCACGGCATCCAGCCTGTGGGCTTGGATCATCATCTCGACATCGTTCGCGATCAGATCTCGGCTGGGGAGGATGTAGTGCATACCCTCGTGCGCCTGGGCAATGCCGTCGCAGGGCGCCATCACGCCGAACTCCACCGGCGTCCCGCCCGCCTGCATGATGCCCTGCTTCACATAGTCCGAGACCAGGTTGAGGTTATAGTGTCCCGGCACGACGCGATTCCAGCTGTTCGCGACGCCCACCATCGGTCGTGCCAGATCGTAATCGCTGTAGCCCATCGACTTCCACAGGGCTCGATGCATTGAGAACTCGGGTTGCTTTAGGATGTCTTTGCTGCGGCAGAACATAGTTTCTCCTTAGTGGGGTGGTGTTCACAGAGAGCGTCGATGGACCTAGAGCACGATTCACTATTCACGAGTCAGGATCTCCAAAGGGGATGGGTCCGGTGGCCCATCTTGCGTGTTGTAGAGGGCTGTAGTCTTCGACGGGCTCGCATAGGGCACTGCCGCCTCGCCGTTGTTGGGGGATCATCCTGATCAGCAGTTGGGTGATGCGGGTTAGTAGCTCTATACGGTGGGCATGGACATTTGTGCCTAGGGTGTGGCGGGCCTTGTAGTACCAATCCCGGCTTTCACGCGTCGAACCTAGGGCGTATTCGTAGAAGCGAGCACGGTCTTTGCCTGTGCTGCGAGAATAGCCTTCGGCGATGTTGGCGCTGATCGACCCAAGGGCGCGGTACAGCTGATCTGCTACACCCCAGAGGGCCCGCTCCCGTGTCACCTTTGTCGCATCATACCAGCCAAGCTCACCAACGAAGAGCGCCAACCGGTATGCTGTCACCGACCAGAGCGCATCGGCTTTCACCACATCGCTCACGGAGGCTTCCCACGCGTCATACGTCGTGGGCTCGGTTCCTGGTTTCATGTGCAAGTGCGGGCCTGAATCGTCCATCGTGAATCGTGACTCTCGTCCTCAGAGGACCTTATGACGGGTTTGTCTCCACTACCTTCACCTCAGCCGGGGGTCTATCGGCCACCATCTCCGTCTCCCGGAGGTGGAGGAGGGTGGTTTGGACGATGAGGCGGAGGCGGGCGGTGTTGTCGATGCGGACGGGGACGGGGGTGGTGGGCAGGTGTTGGGCGTAGCGGGCGGCATTGCGACCGATCTGCCGGTAAGCAGAGAGGTCGAGATTGGGCGACATGGAGAAGAGCTCGAGATTCTCCAGCGGCGCGAGATCCCGCTGGTGGATGACGGTGGTGCCCTTGGACTGGATGCCGATGGCAATGCCGGAGCCGCTGAGTTGGGCACCGGCGTGTCCGATGAAGGCGCAGTCCGAGGTGTGGTGGATACGCACCAGCCGTGCAGGGAGTCCCTCGTCGGCAACGCCCTGCACCATCGCGGTCAGCACATCGCGGAGGTCGAGGCCACTGAGCGCTTGCTGGATGCCCAGGCCGAAGGCGGGTCCCAAGGCGATGACGACCTCGGGCGCTGTGCCCAGCGTAGCAGGGCCGACTTCTGCAAGCCAAGGGGCACACCGTTGGCACGCCAGTTCGGCGACAAAGTCGTGAGGATTCCAGGCCTGCGGCAGGTGCTGGATCTGATCCCAGCGTTTGCCCTCGACACGGTAGCCCGTCCCGGGCCCCTGATAGTCGTTCGGGTCGGTGAGCGCGCTCAGGACGTGGATGCCCGCATCGCCACCGGGCGCGAAGATGGCTGAGGTCTGGAGGTAGTCACCCACCACGCGTTGGCGCTGCATCGCAAGCAGGTTAGTAGCGATATCGTCAAAGCCGGCCTCGGCCAACGTGCGGATGACGTCAACGATGGTGATCGGCCCTTCGAGCAGCATCTGCGCCGCCTTGATATCGGCGATGCGATCGCGGTCCGGCATCTCCTCACTGCTGAAAGCCGTCACGGCGGCGGTCACCTCACGGTCGCTGATCTCGGCGAAGTCGAAGGCATCGAAGACCGCCTGGATGGCCCGCGCCCCACGCTCCCGCACCCGGAGGACGTCCTCCTCCTGGATGGGATGGATCCCGCCATCGACGCGCATATCCCGCTGGATCACGTACCAATCGTCCATCTCCGTGACGTCGAAGTTGCCGCCACCGAACATATTGTCGTACCTCGGGATGGCGCCATACCCCGAGGTGACGAAGTCGGTGCCGGGGATGAACTGCAGCATCAGCTTGGCGCTCTTGCGCATCTCGGAGTGGGAGGCGAGGGCATCGTTGCCCGCTGCCACCTCGAGCCCCAACATCATCGCGATCAAGTTCTCGGCGAGCACCACCCGCACGCCGCCCGGCAGGGACTCGGGCAGGGCGATACAGCTGATCGACCCGTTCTGTGTGCCCTGGCTGCCGGCGCCGACGGTCGTGAGAAGGCAGCGCGCCTCCAGGTAGAGCATAGACTTGCCCTCTGCGTGGCCCATGAGGGCCTCAGAGCCCGTTCCGGAGGTGAAGCGTGTCTTTACCCCTCGGCTGGCGTAGGCAGCCGCCAGGAAGGCCTTAGACCAAGGGGTATCGTCGCCGTCGACGAAGGCACCCTCCGTGCCGTAGACCGAGAGCGTCTCGGAGTAACTGGTCAGACCGCGGAAACCGAGACGCAGGTTCGTGGCTTCCTCGACAGAGCACTGGGTCAAGACGCCACCAGCGCCAATCTGTGAGCCGATGAGAATGGCCAAAGCATTGAGGGGAGCGTAACGGCTCACACCGACGGTGGTCTCGACCTCCCGGAACCCGCGTAGGGCCGCCTCCGCAGCATCTGCTGCCAGCAGGGCGGGGTGCTCCTTGCGATTGGTCACGTGGGCTTGGTTCGATGGGGTGCGGCGCGCCCGCATCTTGGTCAGGCCCATCATCATCTCGAGCACGTTCATGTGCTGCGTGATGTCGACAAGCTTGGCAGCGGTGCAGCCCCTGGTCAGCCTCAGCACCTCGTCGCGCGACACATTGATATCCACGAGCATCCGGGCGATCTTCTGGGACGGGGTAGCCATTGCTACCGCGGCGGCGACCAGATCGAGGCTGTGGGTCGCGATGAAGCGATCGATCAGGTCGAAGTTCTCACGGGACACGCCGTCCATCTCGACAACGATGCCGTCCTCGACTCGCAGGCTGGGTGGAGGGTCCAGGGGACTCCCAACAGCAATCAGCCCGACCTCTGCCCAAGGTTCGATAAAGGTCTCGCGGTTGATGGGGCGCTCTTGCCGGCGTTCTGTACGTTTGGTCGTGGTCACACGCGCTCTCTCCTTGACTCAGTGGCTTAGTATACTGCAGCGTGGGTCGCACGAAAGCCAAGGGTGCAGGACAATCACATCTGGGCGCGACAGCCCGCACGATGTAGAGCGAGATGCCTGCGGTGTGTAGGGTGTCCCCGGTGCTATCACCGCGGCTCGGTTGGGCGCCAGGGCGGTGTATATGCCCGGAGGGCAAGGGGCAGCAGTATCACGTTGGGGGCCTGGGTGTCATCTTCCGGGTTGAGTGGGTCTGTGCCGTTTCGCAGTTCAGCGCCGTCATCTGTGCCGCCACCGTCGCTGTCAGCGCTGTAGGGAAGCAGCTTGTAATAGCCGTTGACCTCATCGAAGTCATTGATCCAGTCTCCGTCGGTGTCCCAGTTGAAGGGATCACTGCCGCTCCGGTATTCCTCGGTGTTGGTCAGCCCATCGGCATCCTGGTCGCGGAATCGATCATTTGCCAGATGGTTGAGGCCCACCTCCATCTCCCATTTGCTTGGCATACCATCACGATCCTCGTTGCGGAGGTTCGTCGCCACATCGACCGACATCTCTCCTGTCGCCAACACCTCGGTTCGCTCGGCTTCAGCATAGGCGGTCAGACGGAACGTGTAGCGTCCGGGTATCTGCGTCTGGGGATAGCGCCAACCGTAGACGCCGTCACCCGCCACGCCGTCTCCTGAGTGACCGTCGTCACGCAACGTGACGATGTCGCGTCGTCCCATCGGCGCGCTGATGTCAGCGATGATGAGCGCGTTTGTCACCGGTGCGCCGTGCTCCAATGCCGCTGTGATCTGGACGAAATCGCCAGCCTCGTAGAGCTGGGCCGTTGTCACGGCGATGAGCTGGGGTCCCGTATCCTCGCTCGCAGCCGCAACGGCTGAGACACGCACAGGGACGCTGACCAGCGTGTCCAGCGCAGCTACGGTGAGTTGCGCTTGTCGCGCTCCGCCAGCGTCCATGGTAGTCCCGGAAGGCCACCGGACCCGAAGGACATACTGCCCGCGCAGATCCTGCACCGTCACCACATCAGCGCTTTCTCCGTCCAGGGCTACTTGAAAGGCATCAGGGCCAAGGCCCGGAACCGGCGTGCCGTCTGTTCGGACTACGGTGAGGAGAAGGCTGGCGGCGCCGTCTCCGTCCAGAAGGAGTTTGTCCCCCGGATCGGGTTGGTTCATGACCACCTCGGCGCCCAGAGGCGGCAATGCCGCGATGCCCGCGCCCCAGACACTGTCGGGGCCCGGGTCCCCGCGGTCGCCCACGAAACTGAGGAGTTGGTCCTTCAGGGCTGCAGCAGGCATGGCGGTCCCGGACGCGTTCAGCAGTAGAGCTGCCATACCGGCAACGTGGGGCGTAGCGGCTGACGTGCCGGTGAACCCCTGAGGCCCATACGCGGGGCCCGACACGGAGACGTGGGCGTAGCTGGTGACGTCGGGCTTGATACGCCCGTCGGATGTGGGCCCCTGGGAGCTCGTGGCGAGGCGCCAATCGCTCATAGCGTTCGCGGCGCCTACCGTCAACACGGCCTCGGCGTCTGCCGGAGGTCCCAGACTCCCCTGAGGCGTCTGCGATTCGTTGAGTGGAAGCCTATCGCTCGTGACCCAGATCCTAAGATGGTGGCTACCCGATGTCGTCATTGCCTGGCGGACCTGGATCGCATAGGTTGTGTCCCGCTCCGGGGCGATACGGACCGATTCAAC
>JAFGNI010000660.1 GCA_016927095.1 Anaerolineae bacterium
ACCCTGCGCATCGCCGGATACAACTCGTCGTCCATCCAGCGGAGACGGTTGAGGACGTCATCGCCGTAGGCGCCGTAGCGCAGGACACGCCCGAGGCCCTCGTTCTGCGTGGCATATGCCGTGTTACCGAATGTCTCATTGCGGACGATGAAGACCGGCATAGACGGCGAGATGATCCCCGCCATCGGGCCCACTGCGTGGTGGTGATGGCACGGCTCCAGCGTGATCTCGCCCGCGGCAACAAGGTCGGCGGCGCCGTCATAGGTATCGGCCCAGCCCTCATAGACAACGGCGCCCATCACGGCGCCACGTTGCGGGCCACACATGCGTTCCCACGTGATCGGAGGTCCGGCGTGGAGGATCATGCGGTCCCCCATCCCGGGAATTACCCGCCGCGCGAGACCCATGCCGACGAGAAGCGGGCGGCCCGCGACGATACGACTCAGCGCCTCAGCATTGGCGGCATCGATGTCAAGGCCGTCGGCAGTGTGGGTGAGGTGAGCAAATCCGCTCAGCGGCGGTCGCCAGTCCACCTGTATGACGTCAGCGCCCTGGCTCTCGAGGCTCGTGCCGAAATCCTCGAGTCCAACATTGATTGCCCTGATCGGTTGGCCAAACAGATCATGGATTGCCATGCGATTCGCCCCTCTATCTCAGAATATAACCGGCGAGCCGGGATGCCGCCGCGTTCGTCGGAAGGACGACAACTCCAGCGTCGCGAAGCCGCGCCTCCTGGACCCTCAGGTCCTGCGGGTCGCCTTCGGTGCCACAGACATGCGCAATGAACAGGACCGTTCGCCCTTCCGTAGAGAGATGGTCTTGCGCCTCACGAATGGCCTCCACCGCTGCTCCTGCAGGATCAGGGTGCACCCCATAGCCTAGCACTATGTCAAGGAAGACGATGGCGGTCTCGGGATCGCGTGCCTCCTGGATGATTCGACGGTTGCGCAGGGTGGGGTCGAGCATAGGGTGCAGGCGGCCTTGGGTGAACTCGTCCTCCCCCAGATCGACAGCACAGTGACCTTCGCTGACCGTTGCGTCAGGCAGCCTGTCGGCGCCACTAACCGGCGCATTGGAGAGGATTCGGATGTCAGGAAGCATCTTTTGCAGGATCAGCTGGGTCTCATAGCAGAACGTCCCGCCACTGAATAAGCCCCTGAAGCAGCGCTGGCGCTTGTCCAGTTTCGCGCGCAGTTTGTAGGCCTCGGACTTGAGGATCCTGTTACGCTTTCGGAGGGACTTCCTTGCTGCCTCCACATCGCCGCCGAGGGCGACTTCAGCGGCAATGGCCGCAGCCCCCTCCAGTGTTGAGGCGGGGATCACGCCGGGGGTGGCAATCGCCTTCTGTTTGGCGCCGAGGAAGCAGATGACACAGGGCTTGTGACTTGCCAGTGCCTGCTCGAGCACGTTAGCCGCCACCTGCTTGGCCGGTGGTTTTGAGACGAGGACAATCACGCGCGTCTCTGGATCGATCTGTAGGGCCTTTAGGCTCTCGATCATCATGATGCCGCCCACGTCGGCCGACAGATCCCGTCCGCCTGTGCCGATAGCCTGGGTGATACCGATGCCTCGCCGCGCCAGTTCGCAAGTCACTGCCTGAAGTCCGGTGCCGCTGGCGGCCACAATGCCCACGCCGCCTGCGGCCGGGGGCGTATGCGGTACCGCATTGGCGAACCCCAGGGCGACTCCGTTGATGATGGCGGTGCCCGCGTCGGGTCCCATCACCAGAAGGCCACGCTCGCGAGCAAGGACCTTCAGGCGAATCTCATCCTCGACTGGGACGTTATCGCTGAAGAGAAAGACGTGGGTTCCACGCTCGAGAGCTTCGAAGGCCACGCCGGCTGCATATTGGCCGGCGACGGACACTAGCGTGAGATTGGCGTGATCGAGGCGTTGGGCAGCTGAGGTGACCGTGTGCGGCCGCGCGGCGGCTTCATCGGCCCCGCTCCGCGGCGCGCGCGATGCTTTGAGCGCAGCCTCGGCGTGATCGAAGGCCGCCAGCGCCTGTTCGTCGGATTCGGCACGGACCGCGAGGACGAGATCATCCGGGGTCGCTGCCTCGCCGGCGAGCTCCAGCAGCTCAGCGTTCGCCAGGATGCCCTTGTTTGCCGGCGTGCCCATCACCACGGCCGCGTCAGCCACGCCGGGCAGGCGGAGCATTTCCTGTGCAGCCTGAAGTAGCGTGACCGAGTCGAAGTATTCGCCGCGTTTGATACGAGTCTTGCTGATCAAAGCACCCTCCTGATCACGTCGAAGCCGCAGACAAACCCGCGGAGCATCGCCACGCCGGACGTTGCCCCGACTGCCACCGCACGATGTGCCGCTCGCGCGATGGCGTCGCGGTCGCACCGGCTCAGGGCCTCCAGCAGACCGTGCCAGAGGGCGTCTGCGAAACCCTGGCTGGCGGCGTCGAGAAACGCCCGGCTAAGGCGGTTCGTGTTGGATGCCGCCACCCCTGCTATGCACGTGCCAATCTCGAGGCACTTGGGGTGGTGAGCTGCCCAGAGCGCGAGAATGACGCCGGCCAGGACGTCATCGCCGTAAGGTGTGAGTCCCGGCCCAAGTCCGGCGACCCTTCTCGTCGCCGTCTCGATGGCGTCACCGTCGCCTGCCGCGACCGCGCGCAGAAGCCGTGTGACACCCAGGTCGATGGCCACGCTATAGTGCGGGTCAATGATCATCCGGTGCCGGGCCACGGCCTCGAGGACGATGGACAGTAGATAGTGAAGGCTATCAGGGGTGACGGAGAGCGCGCCCCAGTCCGGCTTGGGCTCCCACACTGTCGTGCCAGGACCCATGACGAACCGCCATGGACCATAGGCCAGCTCGCCCCGGTGGCAGGTCCACGGCGTCAGGGCCTCGTGCGCCGGTAGCCGTGGCACGATTGCGTGAA
>JAFGNI010000661.1 GCA_016927095.1 Anaerolineae bacterium
ATAATGCCATAGGATGGCACCCTTATGAACTTACTTCTATCGCTTCTGCTGATTGCCCTGGGCCTGCTTCTCTGGGTCGTCGCCGGCTTGTTGCCGGTTGCAGAGCTTCGTGCCGCGGGCGATGCTCTGGTGCTGGCCCTGAAGACTACATGGATGGGCGCAGTCACGCTCAGCCGTCGTGAGATGACGGGCGTTCGCGATGCCCGCTTCGTGCAGGATCCCAACGTCCGCCGCGGCGGGCAAGTCCAGATTCGGCGGGACGGCCCGTGGGAGCCTCTGTCCGTGGGCTTCCTGCCCGATGCCGTGCTCCAAGCACAGCTGGCGGAGCTCATCCGGCGCTTCGTACACCGCCGTGATGCGGCTCGCAACATCCCGGCAGAGCTGAGTTTGGCAATGCGCGGTCGGCTGAACCTGATGCTCGGCTTTGCCGTGTTTTTCCCGCTGGGCACAGTCAGCATCTTCACGGGCATCCTGCTGCTTACGCGTGGGCTGTGAGGCCGATGCCGGCGTGTGACAACGCACAGATGTTAGCAACCTCTAGGAGATGGCATGAGTAACCTCGACTTCGCGACGCCAGTGCAACCCGACTGGGAGGCTTTCCGTGACTGCATCCTGCGGAAAGGGACACCTGCCAGGGTGCACCACATTGAGCTCTTTCTGGATGGCGAGGTTCAGGACGCGATCTGCCGGCGCTATCAGTTGCTTGATGGTCTCGAAGCAGGGAGTGAGTCCTTTGCCCTTCGGCGGATGGTTCGGGTTCAGCGCTTCTTGGGGTTCGACTATGTGCGGCAAGGCATCGATGAAATCGATATGCCCCTGCGTCGTATGGTGACCCAGGATACGGCTGAGTTCCAACGCGAGGGTGGGCGCAGCTACATCGATGAGACACGTGGGCCCATCACCAATTGGTCTGAGTTTGAGTCGTACCCTTGGCCCGATCCCGCGGGGCTCACGACACGCGCCCTGGAGTGGTATGAGCAGCATCTTCCCGATGATATGTGCGTCATCGGAAGCGGCGGCTTTGGCCACTTCGCGGAGCTCCTGACCTGGCTAATGGGCTACGAAACGCTGTGCTTCGCGCTCTACGACCAGCGGGACCTGGTCAGAGCCATTGCGGATCGCCTGCTGGCGCTCTATACCAACGTCTTGCAGCGCATCCTTGAGTTCGACCGTGTCAAGATCATCTGGGGCAGCGACGATATGGGCTTCAAGACGGGCCCCATGATCGGTCCTGATGACCTGCGGGAGTTCGTTCTGCCTGGGCACAAACGGATGGCCGAGATGTCGCACGCTGCCGGGCGACCTTACCTGCTGCACTCCTGTGGGAATCTCTTCACGATCTACGATGACCTGATCGAGGATGTCAAGATCGATGCCAAGCACTCCTTTGAGGACACCATCGAGGACGTCCGCGAGCTCAAAGCCACCATCGGGCGCCAAATCGCACTGCTCGGTGGAATCGACGTGGACTTCCTCTGCCGAACAAGCCAGGATGCCATCAGGCAGCGCGTCCGCAACACACTCGACATCTGCATGCCTGGTGGTGGTTACTGCCTGGGCACGGGCAACAGCGTGGCGAACTACATCCCCCTGGACAACTACCTTGCTATGGTGGACGAAGGTAGGCGATATCGTCCCTAAACCCGCGGGCTGAATCGCGTTGAGGCGCCTTCACCTCACACGACCACCTGCCGCGTAAGGCCCCTCCTCCCTAACGGGCAACGCCGGTCTCCCCACCTTGGGAAAGGCTGGCACTTTGGGTCTTGCATTTATACCATTAGTATGATACTATTATTCACAATAGCCTAGACCGATCGGTCATAGTGTTGTAGTGGTAACCGAGACGTCGACGGCTTGAGATCGCGGATCGTGTGCGGCGCGACACCGGCATAGAAGGTGCTTAGGACCGTCACGGTTCGCGACTCCAATACATAAGTGGGAGACAGGTACCCGTTGAGCGCCATGCCAGCGGGTACTTGTCATGTGACCGGCCGGCTAGCTTGCGGTTTCGAGCTACCCACCCCATAATGAGCGTGTACATCCAGAATAGGAGGCATACCAGTGGCACAACAACTCCCTAGACGCACCCTTGGTCGGACCGGACTCGAGGTGACGCAACTCAGTTTCGGCGCAATGGAGATTCGGTCGCCCAAGGTTTGGAGTGGTCGCGACGCTTCCGAGGAAGACGCTGAGCGCATCCTCAACGCGGTATTGGACGCAGGCATTAACTTCATCGACACCGCGGGCTGCTACGGCCTTTCCGAGGCCCGTATCGGTCGGCATATCAGTGACCGGCGCGATGAGTACACCATCGCCACAAAGGCCGGCTGCAACCAGGTACCCACAGATGATGGCAGGATCGAGACTCCCCACACCTGGGATCGGGACACACTGCTCCGTAACATCGAGCAGAGTCTGGAGCGGATGAAGCTCGACTACGTTGACATCTGGCAACTGCACAATGCGACGCCCGATCAGGTTCGAGAGGGCAACCTGCTAGAGGTGATGGAAGAGGTAAAAGCTCAGGGCCTGGTGAAGTTCATCAGTATCTCCAGCACCCTCCCCCACCTCGACGAATACATCAAGTGGGGTGCCTTTGACACGTTCCAGATCCCCTACTCTGCCCTTGAGCCGGAACATCACGATGTGATCACCCGCGCAGCCGAGGCAGGCATGGGTATCATAATCCGAGGCGGGATCGCTAAGGGCGGACCTGAGAGTGACGTCGCGCGTGCAGACCGTGTGAATCTATGGGAGGCTGCCGGGCTCAATGAGCTGCTACCAGAAGGCATGTCACCCGCCGAAATGATCCTGCGCTACACCCTGACCCACCCCCACTGTCATACTACCATCGTTGGGACGCTGAATCCCGAGCATCTGGCCGAGAATGTCGCGGCTGCGATGCGCGGTCCGCTTGAGCCCGACCTCTATGTCGAAATCCAACACCGTGTCCGGGAGGCTAGATCTTGATACGCAACATCGCTCACGCATGCTTCACCGTCTCTGACCTGGATCGGGCCCTCCGCTTCTATCGTGATGGGCTCGGCCTGGCCGAAGCTTTCGATTTCGTCAACGACGAAGGCCACCGCTTCGGGGTCTATCTGCACACCGGCGGACGCAACTTCCTTGAGCTCTTTGAGGGATCATTGAGCGAACCTGCTGACGGACAGTCCTATCGTCACATTTGCCTTGAGGTCGACGACATCGAGGCTACCGTCGCTACGCTGCAGGACCGCGGGATCGAGGTCAGCCCCGTCAAACTCGGCAGGGACCATAGTTATCAGGCCTGGCTCACAGATCCTGACGGCAACCGCATCGAGCTCCACCAGTACACACTCGAGAGCTGGCAGGCACCGAGCCTCGACTGAGCTCTTGGCAGGGATCGACGCCACCGTCCTAAGCGGCGTCGATCCCCGCACGCTGACTACGACAGCTGCCGGTGCGCGCCGGACACTTGTCGCG
>JAFGNI010000662.1 GCA_016927095.1 Anaerolineae bacterium
TGCCGCCGCTTCTCCCCGCAGTTGGAACATCCCGCCGTCACTCGATAGGTCTGCTGTTGATCTGCCATGTTGCGCCCCTGTCTGCTGTCATTGCCGGTGCCAGAAGTTGCCGCGAAAGTTTCCCCGGAAGTTTCCTCGACGCCTCACCTGCCCGTATGACGCCGAATGGACAAGCCCAGTTCTGCGAGTCGCGTCTGGATCAGCACCATCGTCCCGGCTCCACATCCCTTGACCGCCAGGATATCCTCCTCCGAGAGGTCCTTTAGGTCGCTGCCAAGCACTCGGGAAAAGACCTTCGTGCCAGGCCCCGGGTCCGGATCTCGCTCGCTGAACAGAGCAGACAACACGCCCAAAGCGCGAGGCGGAAAGCCTAGTTCAGCTAGGGATGCATCCAGAGCCCAGTCCCGCCTCCATCCTGCCTGATCACTGCCAGGCAGGCGCTGACGCAAGCGATGCACGCGCCGACGCCAGTAGACCTCCAGTGCTGTCGCCATGCCATCGGCCACGCCTTGCGCTCCATAGTAGGTGAGCAATGCTGCCACGAGCTCAAGCCGATCAGCGCGATCAAGCTCTGGCTGACAAGTCCCGTCCGCCACCTCCAATATGTGCAGCACATGTGCCTCTGACCGTCTGAGCATCGGGCTCGTCTCCTTCCCGTGCGTCTGTAATCTACCATCCAGGCGGCCGCCGTCCGCTCGGCCGCGCCCAGCCTCTCTTCCGCGCCTGCCAGGCGATGCCGGCCGCCAACACCCGGTCGTCTCGCTTTCCTTCCTGCGCTTCCTGCGCGCCGGTGTCCGTCGTCACGAAGGTCAGGCACTCGTCGATGAGCGCGGGCGAGTTCAGCACGATGTGACCGTCTGCGATCGCCGCCGCCAGATCGTCGACCAGGATCGGCTTCGTGCTCTGATCTGTGGGCCAGCCCAACACCGGCACCACATTCGCGTTCGCGTCGTATTTCACGTGCTTGTACAGCCTGGGATAGCGGCACACGTTGGAGAGCGTGTTCAAGGTGGAGTGCCCGTGGTTGTTGCGCTCGACCGCCACCAGTGCCAGGTGGTACCAGCGCCCGAGCGCATCCACAAGCCGGGCGAACCGATCCGGCGCCACCCATCCATGCAGCTCCGCGACTTGCTCGCCCGTCTCTCGCTCGAGCACGAAGGCCGCGCTGGCATCGCGCCCCTCGAGTCCTTCCCCGATATCCACACCGATCACATACCGTTTGCCGGACTGCGGCCGCCTCCACACCGACAGGGTAGCCGGCGCCACTGCCGTCGTGCCCTTCTTCCCCGGAATGCTTGCCACCGCCTCCGGCCGCGTCTGGGATGCTCTCCGATGTTGAACCAGCAGAGCCTGCACGTCGAAGCAACACCGTCCGCTCGTGAGGAAGCAGGTCACGTCGTCCTCTGGATACTCCTGTAGGAACTTATCGCGCAGATCCTTAGCCTTCTCCCGTCGCCAGCGGAGCTGATCTTCGCTCAGCGCCAGGCCGTGCTGTTTGGCCTTCGCGCGCAGCTCGCGTTCTTCCTCCGTCACCTCTCCCAAGGGAGGACCCGGCAGAGCATAGGCCGGATTCTCCCACCACACGTAGAAGTGCGGAGCATAGCGGACCTGCTGCTGCTTCGCCTCCGTCCACAGGTCGTGTAGGTAGTTGCCCACACCGTTCGCCGTCGATTCGATCACAATCCGCCCGTCGGCCGGCACTGCTTCTGTCAACGCGGTCAGCGCGTCCAGCGGGTTCGGCCAGAAGGCGAACTCCGAGCAGTGCAGGTTGTTGATCGTCTGCCCTCTCCCGAAGGTCTTCGCCCCGGCCGTCCCGACATAGAACTGGCTGTTGATCTGCGGCCAGAGGAATTCCCTGCGGTTGGAGAACCTCGGCTTCCCGACGCGCTGCTGCTCCCGCGCCGGCAGCCGTTCCCAGAAGAGCTGCACGATCCGGAAGATCTTCTCGCTCGAATCCGTATCGTGGGCGACGATGACAGACGTCGTGTTCGGCCGCAGGATCGTGTCCGCGAAGAACAGCCCGCAGATGAGGGTCGTGAAGCCGAGCTGGCGCGCCTTGAGGATGATGTCCCGCTGGGTGCGGTGCTCGTAGTAGTCGGCCTGCGCCCAGTTCAGCCGAAGAGGAATCACCCGCCGCTCTTTGTCCCGGATGTAGAGGCATGTCTCCAGCCATTCGCGCAGGACGGCATCAGTCAGCTGCTCTGCCGCGTCCAGCGCGGCCAAGCCGAGATCTGCCAGTTCGCTCTCCAGAGTAGGGACTGGAATCATGCTGACTTGGCCACCTCCTCCAGTTCCGTGAAGATCGCCCTAAGCGTGCGCTTGTCGGTAACGTGCTTCTGGATTACCCCCAGGATGCGCTGCACCGCGTCTGCGTCCACGACACGCACCTGCAGCCCGTCCGCTATCCGGCTGCACCGCTCGGCCACCTTCGAGACCAACTGCAGGCGATTGTCGACCAGCGCGAACGGGCACTGTTTTCCGTCGCAACGCTCCGCCCCCTCGCGGCTCGCCCATTCCAGCGCCTTGTCGAGCTGGAGACGGGCCAGCGCGAGCTCCTGCTCCAGTCCTGAGCCAAGCGTCCTGAGTTCTTCCAGTGTGGTGAGATCTTCAGGCTTCAGGTGGCGTGCATAGGCCCCATGCGTCGGCGGCCGCCCGCCAGGCCGCCCCTGATTCGGAGAGCCCGCGCCGTGCACACGGCAGACTTTGTACCCCTTCACCGCGGCACGCTTACATCGCTCTCCAGTGCTCTTCGCCCGCGCCGTACACTGCGGCATTGCCCCGTTCCTCTATGAGGTTTTGCTCAGAGACCACCCTCTATGAGGTTTCCGGCCTCAATCTGCTTCGTCCGACGGTTCACTACGATCGGCTGCCGGAAACCGAACCGCTCGATGGACTGCTGCACCGGTGCCACGGCCTGCTCGTTCAGCCTCGGGTTCTTCGGATTCAACTTCACTGACTTGAGTGGCACCCACTCAATCTCCGCGCGAAATCCCATCTCACACGCTCCCCTGATCTACGGAAAGAGTTGCCCAGCGCGCACCGCGCGCCGGTCACCTCCCTGGTTGATTCAGGGGAGTGATCGGGGAGGCCGTGTTAGAGCACGGCCTCCCCCCTACCCGGTTGTTACCCGCTCCGCTCTGTCTGCCCGGCTTCCTTGACCATCTCCTCGACAGCGTCAAGCTTGGCCATGTCGAGTGCTCTTCCGCGGGTGAGAGCGTAGTGCACCGCCTGCCAGGCGGGGAAGAGTTGAGCAGCTGCTGTATGAACCGCCCGATGTCGTCGGGACCGCACGTGGCACCTCTCCCTGATCCCATACCACCACGCACGGACCCGCGTGTTCCAGTCCGCCGAGAAGTTGCCCCAGCGCTCGCGGTCGATCTGATCGGCCGATGTCTCCAGCTCAATAGCCGCCCGCAGCTCCGCGATGAACGAGCGAATGCGCTCTTCCTCACGCTGACAAATCTCAGCCTCGCTGACCGGTCTTGCCATTTACCTGATCCTCTCTGCTGGCGGATAGAAGCCGCCCACAACTATGCCCACCTCCAATGTCCCGCGCTTGACATCAGACGGGCGGTCTGGCAATACTACGAGTGTCGAACCCGGCTCCTGGGCACCA
>JAFGNI010000113.1 GCA_016927095.1 Anaerolineae bacterium
ACTATCCCGCGCGAGCAGGTGCTCGATCAGCGCAACAAGTCGCGCGTAGCGGGCGACGGTGCTCCCGCGTCCGGTGCTTTGGGGCGTCGGTGTCTGGGCATGGTGGACGTAGTGGTTGGTACCCACGAGCCACCCCTCCGTGGCCTCCCGCTTGACGAAGCCGGCGCAGGGGCACTCGTAGAGCGCGAAGTTTGCAGACTTACCATCGACAGCGAAGAGAAGCATACCGCCGTCTCGCTCGGACGCCGCCAGCAACGCCTCGACCTCCTGGAGCGTGCGACAGGTCTCCAGCGCCTCGACGATCCAGGCGTAGCAAGGGAGGTGTGGGACGTCGTCTCCGGGCGCATCCCACGCGGGCAGGTAGTTGTAGTGGAGCCAGAGGCGCTCCTGGTTGATGCCTGTTGGCGTAAAGACATCACCCTCCAATCCGAAGGTGATCGTTGGGATGCACCCTGCGATCTCGCGGATCGTCGCGTAGCCCCACATATCGGGGACGAAGCTGTCGTTATTGCGCGCCACCCAGACCCGGTCGCCGAGCGTGACGACGGCGCCGCTGCAGCCGGCGTCCAGAATCACCTCCAGGTAGATCCACTCGGCGACCCACTGCAGAGGCAGCTGCGCGCCTTCGGCCATGCCCTCGAACTCCTCCTGGAAGCGCTGGGGTAGGGCTCTCAGCCAGGGCAATGCACCCGCACGCCAAGCCGCCGCGTCGAGCACGCTACCCGCAGAGACCCGTGCCGCCGTGTAGCGGTCGATGTTGGCTGCCAGTCTCGGGCCCAGGGTCCTGCCCATTGCGTGGCCGACCTCATAGGCGGTCCCCTTCAAGCGGGTGACGCGGTTGTTCAACCTTGCCAACCTCGGAGCATCAGAACTCGTTGAAGGCATCGTGCCCTGGACGGAGGCTGCCATCGGCCTCGATGAAGGCGAGGTTGCCGGGCGCGCTGAGAGGCCCATACTCGGCAGGGTGAGCGTCGGCGACCAAGCTGTGGTGGAGCAGATAGGCAAGCCACCCGATCCCGCGCTGCTTGAGTTGGCCCAGCGTGTAACGCAAGATCTCAACGCGCTTGCCATCGTCCTGCGCACCCCAGACCGTCTCCGTGGCGATGAGAGGCTTGCCCACCCGGTCAGCGAAGCTAACGTAGGTATCCAACAAGGCCTCGTAAGCACCCTTGTCGTGGGGTGGGCTGTCATACGTCCAGTAGGGATGAATGCTGAGGATGTCACTGACCGGCTCGATCTGGCGGATGCCGGCCAGCCCGTGCCCAGCGTGAATGCCCACGGTGATGGGCGCTTGGGCCCCGCACCGTTTGGCAATCGTGTACATCCGCGCGAGCCAGGCGTACTCCGCCTGAACAATCTCAGGTACCTTCTCCGGCGCGCAGCTGTAAGAGAAGGGCTCGTTGCAGAGGTCCCAGGCGAAGATCCGATCGTCAGATGCGTGAGCACCGACTATGGCCTCGGCGAAAGCGCCCAGTTGGTCCTTGTTCTGAACCCAACTCACGCTCGGGAGAAAATGGTCGATATAGATCCCGCCATAGTCCAGCGCGCCGTCATGCCAGCGGTTGAAGAGCACGGGCATAACCACGAGGCCATTTACCGCAGCGACGGACAACGCTGTATCGAAGTTGGCCTCAAAGCCAGCAGGCTCGCGCACCCAGGCGTCGTGAGTCAGCCACAGGCGGATCGCCTGCATCCCAGGAAAATGGCATTTGCCAAGTGCCAGCTCGTGGCCCATCCGCTCAGCGTCGAAGTTGCGCCAGATCTCAAAGCCGCTGCTGCCCCAGCTCGGCTGGTAGTTGAAGCCTCTCAGTCTCGAGTAGTCCACGTCTCACCCCCCAGTAGGTCTCTAAGGTAAGCCAGTGCTTCGTGTCCCTCTCGTGCAAAGCGATAGTAGGCGTTGTCACGGCCCCAGAGGATGGCGCCGAGCGCGTACTCAGCGCGGGCAACGAGGCATTGCTGCTCCGCCGCGGCGCTGAGCGGACGCCCGTAGCCCTCCATGAACGCGGCGACGAGATCGGGACGAATGACCCACGCCCAGTTGGGATCTCGGGCGAAGTCCACAACCCGAACATCCCAGTAGGCGAACTCAAAGTCGATGACACCGGCCCAGTTCCCGTCCTCGTCGACGAGCCAGTTGGCGGCGCAGTAGTCGCGGTGACAGGGCGTCGGGCGCTCACCGGCGAAGGCAGGGATCAGGTCATGGGCGGCACGGAGCGTGACCAGTTCTGTCTCGCTGACGGAGGCACCCTGAATCGCCCGCTCGATATCCTGGGCGAACCGCTCGGCTATCGCCGTCACAGCGTCAGGCCTCGGCGCGCCTACCGGCGTCCCATCCCGGTTGCAGGGCCCGAGGCTGGCACCGCTCTCCAACTCGTGCAGTGCAGGGAGGGCCTCGCCGGCCTCACGCCAGATTGCGCGCTCCGTGCGCGGGTCGAGGTGCATGCCCTCGAGAATCTCTCCCGGTATCTCGCTGACGACGAGCGCCAGTGGCGGCACGTCCCGCACGGCCAACAAACTTGGCGCGCGATCGCCAAAGGCACAGGCCCAGTGCTCGTAGGCGTGGACCTCGTTGGCCCAATGCAGGGCATCGTCATGGACCTTCAAGTAGCAGAAACCCACAGGGGTTTTCAGATGCCAAGTGCCTGACGCGTGGCCTGGGTGTTCCTTGCTACGGTCGGACAGGACCTCAGCGGTCCCGAGTTGCCTGGTGCACCACTGCAGAACGGTGTCCATCTGGGATCGACTCCCAGTGACCATCCTCGGGCTGCCCTCTGAGTCGCGAACCTGCTAGGCCGGCAGCGTGTCGTGCCAGTGGAGACGCACGCCCTGCGCCACCAGGGATGCCTGGTAGTCGCTGAGCAGATCGGGCGTCTCGAGCACCTGCGCCGGCTCGACGCCGCGGTCGAGGCAGAAGGCCACCAAGGCGCCGGCGCTCTCGCCGATGTTCCACTCGACGGGATGCAGCCGGTAGCAGCCGTTGGTGATGTGCGTGGTGCCGATGTTCTTGCAGGCCGGGAGCAGGTTGCGGAGGCGCACCGGGATGAGGGCGCCGAGCGGGATCTGGAAGGGCAGGCACGAGACGTCGATGCTGTTGTCGCCCCCGGTGGAGGGATGCAGGTCGATGCGATAGTGGCCGATGCCGACGCTGTCGGCGAAGAGCTCGGCGCGTTGCCCGATGAGCCGCTCGTCCAAGGGCTTCCCCCAATGGTAGTCCAGGCCCGTGCGCGCCAGCGTGCCGACGTGTTGCTCCG
This sequence comes from Anaerolineae bacterium, assembly GCA_016927095.1. The sequence goes on from JAFGNI010000113.1 coordinate 3,252, forward strand.
TGACCGTGAAGCGGGCGCGGATGCGGCGGGATTCCCGAATGTAAGGCGCCTGGGCCAGCCCATCGTTGGTGCCCGTGGCGTCGCCGCGCAGGATGAGGCCGGGATAGCCCTGGCCCCCCGTCGTGTGGTTGGGCGCCTCGGTCTGGAGCCAGTAGAAGAGCGAGAGGGAAAGTTGGCGGGACTCCGCGCGGGCGCGCTCGCGCTCCGCGGGATCCTCGCTCATCAGATTGGCTTCCAGGTAGTCGTTCATCGCCCAGTTGACAATCGTCGCCTCCTGCGGCGGGCGCTCCGGATCCCAGTTCCGGGCACCGACGATCTGCCGGTAGGCGAAATAGCTGATGCCCTCCCGTCCGGCGTCGGGGTCGTACTCGTGGGAGAAGAGATAGTTGTGACGCGGTTCGAGCGTCTCCGGCATGTAATCAGTCCAACTGAAGAGCTTGCCGGGCCACGGCGGGGTCAGCTGGGGGGCGTAGTCGCGCCACCGTTCATACTGGGCGGGTGGATCGATGAGGTGGTCGGCGCCTGGGGCCGGATCGTAGCCCATCGCGAAGCACCAGGTGATGGCCTGGACGTTGCCCGGCTGTGCCTCGCCCTGCCTCGCGTGCATCTCGCTGGTATCGGCTTGGGACTCAGCACCCACGACGTACTCGCAGCCAGCTAGCGGGAGGAGGTCGCCCAACTCGGTCGCGTCGAGAACATAGGGCGCCGCGATGGTGGCATCGGGCTCCCCGCGCAGCGAGCGGAGGGTGACGTTCCGAACGCGGTCGCCGTCGACGTCAGCAGCAGCGGGCTCCACGTAGCGCAGGATGCGCAGCAACCCTTGGGACGCGTAGGGCGACAGCGTCTGGACCAGCGCAGCGTGCGCTACCTTGGGCTCGTCGCAGAGGCGCGAGACCCAACCGGTGCCGGGGTTCAGGATGGGATCGTGGCGAGCTCGGGCGTTGAGGGGATAGTGCGCCTGGTAGTAGCTGCGGATCGCGCGACGGAGCGTCTGGTAGGACCGCGTGCCGCCGTGAGTCTCGATCCAGCGGTTCTCATCCGGCGGGACGGCCTGGCTGGTGAACTGCCCGCCGATCCATTCATAGGGCTCGGTCATGATGACCTGCTTCCCGGCCCGGCAGGCGGCGAGCGCTGC
>JAFGNI010000114.1 GCA_016927095.1 Anaerolineae bacterium
GCCAGCAAGGTCTCCCACAACCACATGCGCCCCGCCGACCTCAGGGCTGCCTGCGAACGCAGCCTCGCCTATCTGCAGACTGACTACATCGACGTCTACTACCTGCACTGGCCCAACTGGGACATACCTTTCGAGGAGACGATGGGCGAGATGCAGCGCCTCAAAGACGAGGGTAAGGTCCGGTTTGTCGGCTGCTCCAACTTCGGCGTCCGTGACCTGAAGGACCTTCTGGCCATCCGCCATGTCGAGGTCAACCAGTTGGCTTACAACCTGCTCTTCCGTGCCATTGAACACGAGATTGTGCCGATGTGCCTAGCGCATGATGTGAGCATTGCGCCGTACAGCCCCATGTTGCACGGCATCCTCACCGGCAAGTTCGAGACCATCGATGACATTCCTGATGGGCGCGCCCGCACGCGTCACTTCTCCTCGGAGGCACGACCGATGACGCGCCATGGTGGTCCAGGCCATGAGGCTGAGACCGCCCAAGCCCTCTCCAGCATCCGCGGGATTGCCGCAGAGGTGGGTGTGTCGATGGCCCAGCTCTCGCTAGCGTGGTTACTGAAGAAGCCCGGGGTCACAACGGTGATCGCTGGTGCACGGAATCCACAGCAGATCAGGTCGAATGCCCAGGCTGCAGCGCTCGACCTCTCCTCTGACGTCGTAGCGGCATTGGACGCCGCTACGGAACCTCTCAAGGTGGCATTCGGGACGAACGCCGATATGTGGGAAAACGACGAGAATAACCGGATTAGGTAGAAGGACGCGTTGGAACGTCCCAGCGTCTCAACGTTTGAACGGATAAACGTGTAAACGTTCGAACGTTCGAACGGCGCCCTACACGCAAGGAGGATGTCATGCACAACGCGCGTGCTGTTGGGCCGACCATGCGAGCGGCCGGGCTTTTCGGACTGCACGATGTGCGCATCATTGAGGTGCCGTATCCAGGGCAGCCGGGACCCGGTGAGGTCCTCATCAAGGTGGCGGCGGTGGGGATCTGTGGATCGGACCACCACTATTACAACGAAGGCGCGATCGGCAGCGCTATCGTCGATGAGGGGATGATCATCGGTCATGAGTTCTCGGGGTGGGTAGCCGGTCTCGGCTCTGGGGTCACGAATCTTGAGATGGGCCAGTTGGTGGCGGTGGAACCCGCGATCCCCTGTGGTGTTTGCGAGTTCTGCCTCCAGGGTCATCCTAACATCTGTCCGGACGTGCTCTTCTGCGGCTCGCCTAACCACGTGGGCGCGATGGCAGAGGCCATTGTGATGCCGGCGGAGAACTGCTTTCCGCTACCTGACGATCTCACTCCGGTGGAAGGGGCGATGCTGGAGCCGCTTGGGGTGGCGATTCACACCGTAGACCTGGCACACCTCAGGGTTGGAGAGACGGTGGCAGTCCTCGGCGCTGGGCCCATCGGGCTCCTGACTGCGGCGGTAGCTCGGGCCAACGGTGCCGGCGCCGTCTATATGACTGAACCCGTGGCCGACCGGCGGGCCTTCGCACTCGACTACGCTGCGGACGCCGTCTTCGACCCTGCATCTGAGGATGTCGTGACCGCAATCCTCGATGCTACTGAGGGACGCGGTGTGGATGTTGCTTTTGAGGCGGCGGGGGCTGCCGAGACACCCGACCAAGCTGCGCGGGTAACCCGCCCGGGTGGCAAGGTCATCGTGGTTGGCATTCCTCACGATGACACTATGACGATGAGTGCCGGAGTGGTCCGGCGCAAAGGCCTCACGATCAAGTTGGTCCGCCGGATGAAGCACACGTATCCGCGCGCTATTGAGCTCGTGCGCCGCGGCGTTGTCGACGTTGCCCAGATCGCCACACACCTCTTTCCCTTGGACGCCATCGGCCGTGCCTTCGCCGTCGTCGATGGCTACAACGATGGGGTTCTGCGGGCGGTGATACAGCTTGGCGAGTGAGTGAACCAACGAGCAAGCGGGAAGGCAGAGGTGACTATGCTAAGAGTTGGGATTGTCGGGATGGGGGGGATGGGATGGCAACACGCCCGGCGATATCCGTCGCTGCCTGAGGCAGAGGTAACGGCGATCGCTGATCTTATTCCAGAGCGGCTGGAGCCCCGGGGCAGTGTCCAGACCAATGTCTCAGACACGTCACCGGTAGTCATCCCTCCGGATGTGGTGCGGTATGGTGAGGGGCTGGATCTGATCCGTGATGCAGATGTGGATGTGGTCGATATCTGCCTGCCGACCTATTTGCACGCGGACTACGCGATTGCGGCTTTGGAAGCTGAGCGACACGTGATCTGCGAGAAACCGATGGCCCTCAATCCTGTAGATGCGGACCGTATGGTGGCAGCCGCGGAGCGCACCGGGTGCCTATTGATGATCGCGCAGGTGGTCCGCTTCTGGCCTGAGTATGAGTATCTGGCGGAGCTGTCCCGCTCACAGCGGTATGGTGCACTGCAGTCGCTGAACCTGTGGCGTGTGGGCGGGCGTCCCGGTTGGTCTCCGGACAACTGGTTTCTCGACCCCGCGCTCAGTGGCGGTGCTATTCTGGACCTGCACGTTCACGACGTGGACTACGCCAACGCCATCTTCGGCATGCCGGCCAGCATCTTCACGACTGGACGGCAGACGCAGGCGGCGAGGGCCTACGACGTGGTCCACGCGTGCTTCAACTACGAGACGGGCCCCCAGATCCACATGCACGCCGGTTGGGCTGTGGGAAAGATCCCCTTTACGGCTGGCTTCGAAGCATGGTTTGATGAGGCTTTCGTGCGATATACGTCGGGGACGCTCCAGGTGTTTCCAGAGGGCCACGACGGTGAACCGTTGATGCCGACCTTTGATAGCCCGGATGGGTACCTGAACGAGATGGCTTACTTCTTGGATTGCGTGTCAACGGGGACACAGCCTGTCCGCTGCACACCCGCGTCGACCCGCGACACGCTCGTGCTCATCGCCCGGGAGCTTGAGTCGGCGAAAACCGGCCAGGTTGTCCATCCTTGAGGTAGCTCGGCGGTTCGCGAGTAGAGATGAGGCCGGGAGTAAGAAGCAAGGAGACAGGAGTAAGCTGCGAGCCCAAGCTCTTCATCTTTGCTTCTGTCTCCCTATTACTCCCATACTGACTAATGAGAGCTCATAGCTGACCGCAGTCTACCAACGAAAGGACGAATCCTTATGGCTACAATGAAGCTCGGTGTGATGGCCCCGCTCGAGAAGGGGCCCGAAACGACGATTCAGGAAGTCCACGACTTCGGATTGCCCAGTTGTCAGGTCGTCTGCTGGCAGCGGGATCTGCTGACCGACACCATGGCCGATCGCCTTGTCGCTGCGGCTACGGCGTATGACGTTGAGGTTACGACGATCTGGACCGGCGCCCCTGGACCGCATATCTGGGACTTCGTGAGAGGCCCCGTCTCGATTGGCCTCGTGCCACCGGCGTATCGAGCGGAACGCATTGAGATGCTGAAGGCCGGCGCCGACTTCGCGGCAAGAGCCGGCGTGCCCAGCATCACGACTCACGTTGGGTTCATCCCAGAGAATCTCACAGACCCGCTCTATTCCGGCCTGCTCGACGCGCTGCGCGAGATTGTGACCTACTGTGGGGAGCGCGGTCTCGACTTCTGGTTCGAGACCGGACAGGAGACGCCGGTCGTGATGCTGCGCGTCTTCGAGGACCTGGGTGTTGACAACCTTGGCATCAACCTCGACCCCGCCAATCTCCTTATGTACGGCAAAGCGAACCCAGTGGATGCGCTGGACGTCTTCGGTCAGTTCGTTCGCGGCGTCCACGCGAAGGACGGCGAGTACCCGACCAATGGACGGGAGCTCGGCGTCGAGAAACCGTTGGGTGAAGGGCGCGTCAACTTCCCAGCGTTGATCGGCAAACTCAAGCAACTCGGCTATGCCGGTGCGCTGACCATCGAGCGCGAGATCAGCGGTCCGCAACAGATCAAGGATATCCGACACGCGATTGGCCTGCTTTCGGCGCTGGTGGGGTGAGAGGCCTCGGTCCGCGTAGGTCAGGTCGTCTCCCTGCGGTGCGGTGACCAGAGGTGGCTCCGGTTCTCCGGGTCAGCCTCTTTGATCTGTTCCGTGCTGTCCTCTAGGAAGGTGGAACGTGATGGTACTTGAGAAGTTCTCGTTAGCTGGGCAGGTGGGCATTGTCACCGGTGGAGGTCAGGGCTTGGGCAAGACCTTTTGCCACGCCTTTGCCGACGCCGGTGCGGATATCGTAGTTGCCGAGATCAACCCCGCGACGGGACCGACGACGGTTGACGAGCTCCGGGCAAAGGGGCGTCACGCGCTCTTCGTCCAGACCGACGTGCGGGACGAGGCCAGCGTCGCGGAGATGGTGGGAGCTGCGTTGGAGGAGTTCGGCAGGATTGACTTCCTGATGAACAACGCCGGTATCGTACAGCATCTGGAGGCCGAGAAGGTCGCGGCTGCCGATTGGCGCCGTGTACTGGACGTCAACCTGACGGGCGTTTTCCTCTGTAGCCAGGCTGTTGGCCGTCACATGATGGAGCGCCGGCAGGGTCGCATCATTAATATCGCCTCCATGTCTGGGCTGATCGTCAATATTCCACAATGCCAGGCCTCCTACAATGCTTCGAAGGCAGCCGTGATCCATCTCACCAAGTCGCTCGCCTCGGAGTGGGCGCCCTACAACATCCGGGTGAATGCCATAGCGCCCGGCTATATGAACACGGCGATGGCTGCGCCCTTCTTTGAGGATCCGGATTATGGGGGCGTTTGGATCGACGCCATCCCGATGAAGCGCCCAGGGGAGCCTGAGGAGCTCGGGCCGGTGGCCGTCTTCCTAGCCTCGGAGGCCTCCAGCTATGTGACCGGTGCGACGATTGTCGTCGACGGCGGCTACACAATCTGGTGATAGCTAGCGAAGACCTGTCCGCCCCATCGGTGATGTGTTATACTTAGCGGGCGATTGCTCGAAAACAGCGCGGCTCTGCCGTGACCTATCAGGAATGGTGCTAGGTAAGTTACGATGATCAAAGCTGTCTACAGATTCTTTGGTGTCCTCCAGTTCGCGTTCGAGCGACTTGTACATAATCCCGGGCTGACCATACTGGCCCTGCTCGGCGTCATTCTCTCGGTTGGCCTAGTCAGCAATGCGGCCTTCTTTGCCCAAGCGGTTGATCAGGTGATTCTGGACCAGGAGTTAGGTGAGTTCAGCCGGATGACCGGACGCCCTCCCTTCTCCACCAGCGTGTACACGTTCCCGTCGAGCTCTAGCCCTATCTCACTTTCAATGGCTGAGGAACTTGCTCAGAATGTCGCTGGCACCCTCTCTGCCGAGGTTGGGCTGCCCCTGCGACATCTGGGTATGCAGGTACATAGTGGTAATATGATGCTGCAGCCCCGCGAGGGCGACACTCAGTGGGGTGAGGACGACGAGTTCCTGGGCGCCGTCGATATCGCCTATGTTGAGGATGTCCCAGACCAGATGGTGATCCTGGCGGGTGATCCCCTCGATGCCGACGGGGCCTCCGGTGAGGTCATCGACGTATGGATGCACACGCGACTTGCCGAGAAGATGGGCGTCAACATCGGCGAGGAGCTGGACATCGGCACGAACATCTTGGCAGACACGGTGCCAATCCGTATCACCGGTATCTGGCGATCCCAGGATCCCGATGACGATTTTTGGTTTGAGAATCCTGACGCCACGTTGCAGAGCACGCTTCTGGTGCGGCGTAGCGACTACATCGATCGTGTCCAACCCCTGGTGCCGGCGAGAAGCTGGTATGTCGCCTGGCATATCATTCTGGATGACACGCACGTCTACCCGGAGCTGGCTCAGGACTATCTGCAAGGCTTTGCCAGGGCCGAGGTGGTCATCAACAAGTACTTACCCAAGGCCCGCATCAACACACCTCCCCTCGATCCCCTCGACTCATTTGTCACGCGGGGCGACACGTTGACGGTGCTGCTGTTGAGCTTCAACTTGCCCGCCCTGGGCTTCTTACTCTACTTCCTGGTGCTCTCATCGGCGATCATTGCGCAGTGGCAACAGCGCGAGACGGCGATGTTGGTGGGGCGCGGCATGCGTGCCACGAGCATATTAACTCTGACCTTTGTGGAGGAGCTGCTTCTTTTCATCGTTGGCTATCCTGTCGGCATAGCAGCTGGAATGTTCCTGGCTCGGGTGATGGGGAACACGGCAAGCTTCCTTTCCTTCACGTCCCGGTCGCCCTTACCGGTGGCACTTCGTGGGCTGAACGTCCCGGTCACCCTCGCTGCGCTGGTAGTTACGTTGGTAGCGCGGCTGATCCCGGCTGCGCGCGCCACACGGTTGAGCGCGACCGACGTCGACCGTGCCCAGGCCCGCCCCACCAAGGGGCCTCTGTGGTACCGGGCCTATCTGGACTTCCTACTGCTGATCCCCACCTACTACGCGTATACGCAACTCAACCGGCGCGGTTCGCTGTCCACGCTCGTGGAGGAATCTCCCACAGACATCTATCAGGATCCCCTGCTGATCCTCGTGCCCGCGCTCTTCATCTTGACCGCAGGGCTGATGACGTTGCGCATCTTCCCTTGGGTGATGCGGGCCCTGGACTTCATCGCGAATCTCATCCCGTGGGCGACCCCGCATCTGGCGCTTCGCCAGCTTGGGCGTCGTAGCCACACCTATATCAACCCGCTGCTTCTCGTGATCGTCTCATTAGGCCTGGGTGTCTACACGCTTTCGATGGCCGCGAGCATGGATCAGTGGTTGATAGACCGCATCTACTACGGCACTGGGACGGATCTTGCCTTCGGTGTGTTTCCCCCGGGCAATGATTCGGAGGCGGTCACGATCGTCAGTGGCGAGTGGATTCCGTTACCTGCCAATTTCGAAGAGGTGCCCGGTGTTGAGGCCGCCACACGTGTCGGCAGGTATCCGATGAGCACGCGGCTGATGACCAGCGGCGACGTCCGGGGACGTTTCCTCGGTGTGGACCGCACCACCTTCCAACGTGTGTCTTGGTTCCGCGACGACTTCGCCAATGAGTCGCTCGGCGGGCTGATGAACAAGTTGGCGATGGCTCAGAATGCCATCCTCGTCTCGGAGGAGATCTACGAGGACAATGAGCTCTTCATTGGCGATGAGATCACCTTGCGCATTGGCGTCAACTATGAGTTCTACGTCGTGGATCAGTTCCAAGTGGTGGGAACCTTCAAGTACTTCCCGACAGTGTACGAAGATGAGGATATCACCTTCATCGGCAACCTCGATCACCTGAACTTCTACATCGGCATGACGGCGCCGCATGACATCTGGATGCAGCTGGAGCCGGGATACCACGGCGAGGATGTTCTGAAGGCCATCCCGTCCTATCTCAACGTCGGTACGGGTAGAGCGGGTGACGCACCTGCGAAGATTGCCGAAGAGCAGGGCAAGTTCGAGCGCGTCGGCGTCTTTGGTACGCTCTCGGTCGGCTTCATGGCGGCGGTCGTCATGGCGATCATGGGCCTGCTGATCTACACGTATGCCTCGTTGCGCGAGCGCCTTCACCGCTTCACGATTCTGCGTGCCGTCGGTCTCCTGCGCAGGCAGATCGCGGGACAGGTCGTGATGGAATACACGTTCCTGACGGCATACGGCTCGGCGGCTGGCGCGCTTATCGGTAAGTTCGCCTCAGATCTCTTCGTGCCCCTCTTCCAGTTTACCGGTGAGGAGGGCATACCGCTGCCGCCCCTTATTCCCGTCATCGCTGAAGGACAGGTGCGCTACCTCGTGATTGGCTTTGTGGCAGCCATCCTGCTCCTTGAGGTCTTGGTCATCACGCGTGCGCTGTCGCGCCGCGCTTTCAGCATGCTGAAGGGTGTCTTCGGCTAGGCTGAATCCACCATACAGGAGAGGGTCATGGCTGATAAGGTCCGGATTGGCATCATCGGGGTTGGACAGATTGGCAAGCATCATCTGCGCCGCTATCGTGAGATCGAGGCTGCCGAGGTTGTGGCGCTGGCCGATATCGACGTCCCTGAGGGACAACGGGTCGCGGAGGAGTTTGGCATCCCGAATATCTACACGAACGGCTACAAGATGCTCGAGCGCGACGATCTGGATGCCGTGGATGTCTGCCTTCACAACAACCTGCACATGGCTGCGACGGTCGCCGCACTACGGGCCGGCAACAATGTCTACTGTGAGAAGCCGATGGCGGGCACCTACATCGATGCCCTGAAGATGTATGAGGTGGCCCGAGAGACGGGCAAGATGCTGCACATCCAGCTCGGGACATTGTACACTGCCGAGACGCGCGTCGCTAAGTACCTCATCGATCAGGGGCATCTGGGCAAGATCTATCACGCGCGCTCCACAGGGTTCCGGCGCCGCGGTCGTCCCTACGTCGATGGTTACGGCTCGTTCAACTTCGTGCGGAAAGATGTCTCAGCTGGCGGCGCCTTCTACGACATGGGCGTCTACCATATCGCCCGCATGCTGTATCTACTCGGCAACCCTGAGATCCTGACGATCACGGGCAAGACCTTCCAGGAGACACCGATCGATCCCCGGCGCAAAGAAATCAGCGGGTACAATGTTGAGGAGCTTGGCATGGGCTTTGTCCGGCTCGCTAACAATGTCGCCCTGGACATCATCGAGTCGTGGGCCATCCATCTGGATGGATTTGACGGGTCATATGTTGTCGGTTCCGACGGTGGTGTCCGGCTGGAGCCCTTTGGCTTCTACTACAACATCGAGGATGTTGCGCTCAGCAGCACCGCTGACCTCAAGCAGTTCGAGTACCGGATGCAGAATGTCCATGAGGTCGGTGACGTCTACGATAGCTCCCAACATCATTGGATCGCTGCCAACCAGGGACGCGTCGACCTGTTGCCGACGGCGGCGGTTGCCCTGAACACGATGCTGATCTCGGAGGGCATCTATCGCTCCGAGGAGCTTGGGCGCGAGCTGATGGCCGAGGAAGTCAAGGCGATGTCCAAGTCGACGGCTGTCGACATCTAGACATCGATATGGGCGGGAGGGCTAGCCGGGAAGTTTGCCGGCGACGTCTGTCGCGACGCGAGTTCCTGGTTCTTGGTCTTGCCGGAGCTCTGGGCGGCTGCTTACCAGGACCGGTGCCTCAGGAAACGGCACCGCCGCCAACTTCGGAATCTACCCAGGTGCCGGATCCTACGTCGACGCCAAGGCCATTGCCCGTGGCGAGCCCCACCTCGACTGTTGCGCCCGCCCCAACGGATACCGAGCCCCCGATGCCTGCAGCGACGCCGACGGTGGCGCCAACCGAGGCGCCGCCGCCTTTGCCCGCCACCGGCAGCGTCGTGCGTGTCCGGGATGCCGCCGTCTGGCAGGGCGAGGCCTTGGACCCCGAACGCCTCGGTCGGATGCTTGATCGTGGGATGGCGGCGTTGACCGGGGTTGGCGACGTTGCATCCGCCTGGGTCGGGTATTTCTCACCGGACGACCACGTTGCGATCAAGGTGAACACCATTGCCGGCAGCGCCTTCTGGACACACCCTATGCTTGTGCGGCTGATCGTCCAGCGCCTTGTGGCGTCTGGTGTGCCCGAAGAGCAGATCACAGTCTTTGATCGGACCACGCACGAGTTGGAAGCAGCCGGGTACCTGATCAACCGTGACGGCCCTGGGGTGCGCTGCTACGGTACAGATGGTGACTATCCCGCACAAGCGGAGTTGCTCGAGGCACCGATCGGCCTCAGCCGCATCTTGATGGACGCCACGGCTCTGATCAACGTGCCCATCCTGAAGGCACACAGCATCAGCGGGATGAGCTTCGCGCTCAAGAACCACTACGGGACCTTTGACCGTCCCGGTCGCTATCACGGTCCCATCGTCCATGCGCTGGGTGAGTTGAGCCTCCTGCCGGCGATTGCAGAGCGGACGCGGCTCATCGTTGGTGACCCGCTCAGTATCTGCGATTCGGGTTGGCGGCAGGCGGTGACGAGCGACGCACTTCTGATCAGCCGCGATCCGGTGGCCCACGATGCCGTGGGCCTCCAGATGCTCTCCGAGGCTTTGGCGCAGCTTGGGAAGAGCGGTGCGGCGGCTGAGGACCGAGCCTCGGCATGGCTGGCCCATGCGCAGGACATCGGCCTGGGCATAGGGGCGATTGAGGAGATCGAGGTGGTTGAGGTTGCGGCGGAGGGGTCATAGCGTGAGTATGCAAGAAAGGCTGGTCGCCAACCGGTGGTCGCGGCGTAGGTTTCTGGCTTGGGTTACTGCGGCGGTCGGGGCTGCGTTGTTGGGGCCTGCCTGTGCTGCTGATACCAAGCCCGGGCCGGGCAGCGTCCGCCGGCAGGCACCGGCGCCGTCAGGAGATCAGGCCTACCTGGCGATTGCTCGCGGGGAGTCACCCGCCACGATCACTGAGCGTGCTGTCGCGGCACTGGGTGGCATCGAGCGTTTCGTGGCGCCCGGTGACAGTGTCGTCATCAAGCCCAACATCTGTGTTGACTACAACCCGCCGGAATATGCTGCGACGACGAACCCCGAGGTCGTCGCGACTTTGGTGCGGCTCTGCCTGGGCGCCGGCGCCGGTCGCGTCCGCGTTATGGATATGCCCTTTGGAGGGACGCCGGAATCCGCCTACGCCATCAGCGGGATTGAGGTCGCTGTCCAGAGAGCCGGAGGTGAGATGGTGCTGATGAATCGCGCCAAGTTTCTGGAGACGCCGATACCCGACGGGCTCGATCTGGACAAGTGGGAGATCTATGGGGACGTGCTGAATGCCAACGTGATCATCAACGTGCCGATCGCCAAGCACCATTCGCTGGCGCGGTTGAGCCTGGGGATGAAGAACCTCCTTGGCGTGATCACGCAGCCGGGACGCATCCACAGCAATTTGGGACAGCGTGTCGCCGACCTCGCCAGCGTCATTCGCCCAACGCTCACGGTCGTGGACGCTGTGCGTGTGTTGGTGGATCACGGTCCGACCGGGGGGAGTCTCAACGACGTGGTGAGGGCCAACACGGTGATCGCTAGCCACGACTTCGTGGCAGCGGATGCCCAGGCTGCGACGCTCTTCGGGTTGACCGGTGGCGACATCCCGTATGTCCGCGCCGCCGCCGAGATGGGCCTGGGCACCAAGGAGCTTGGGTCCCTGAAGATCGCGGAGTTCGAAGTCTGAAGGCGCCCGGCGAGGGATAATGGACCGGCGCTTTTCGGTCTTCGCTGCCCTCCTGCTCCTGATGCTGGCAAGCTGCGTCAGGGTAGGTCCTCAAGACGCCTCATCTGTGCCGGCGACGCTGCTCCCAGACGAGGTGGCAGGATGGACGTCTGTTGGCGACGTCGCCACCCACGACCGCGACACCCTGACGGAATTGGTCAATGGCCAGGCTGCGGCGTATTTCGCCTATGACTTCCAGCGTGTGGCCGTTTCCACCTACCAGAATGCTGCATCGACGACGCTGCGCGTTGAGATCTGGGAGCTGTCTGACCCACTGAACGCCTATGGGCTCTTCACCTGGAGCCGGGCGGGCGAACCAGTCGCACTGGGCAACGCCGGCGACGCAGATCCAGGTCGTCGCGTTGCCTTCTGGCAGGCCCGCTACTATGTGCAGGTCCGTGCCACTCAACCCGTGCCTGACGCAGAGCTGACGGCCTTTGCAGAGGCACTCAGCGCAGCGCTCCCTCAAGGGGGCGAGACGCCCCAGCTGGTGGCGCGACTGCCGGGAACGGGCTTGTTGGGGAAACGGGCCGTCTACTTCCGGCGTGAGCTGTCGATTCAGGATCTCGTGTGGCTGGGCGGTGAGGATCTACTCGGCTTGGACGGTCGGGCGGAGGGGGTTGTTGCGCCATACGAGGTGGATGGGCAGGTGCTGTTGCTCATGGTCGTGGCCTACCCGGACGGAGACGCTGCTGCGGAGGCTGCAGCGCGGTTGGGTGCCGCTAGGCCCGACCAGATGGTAACGGTAGTGGTTAGCGAGGATTTGCTAGCCGCTGTCTTCGGTGGTCTCGAGGCCTCTGCAGCTGAGGCATGGGTCGTTTCTGTTATCGCGAGCATAGAATGACTAAGGACCTGGTGTAGTTAGGCAAGGATTACGTCTGTAAGGATTGCGTCTGTAAGGATTATGTCTGTGGAGAGAAGGCTCAGAATCGCCATGGTGGCGTCGGAGTGCGTGCCCTTTGCCAAGAGCGGGGGGCTTGCTGATGTTGTGGGAGCGTTGCCCAGGGCCTTGAGGGCGTTGGGACATGATGTGATCGTCGTGATGCCCAAGTATGGTTCGATGGATGCGCAGAGGTTCGGCCTGCGCCGTCACTTCGATACGATGGGCGTCTGGATGGGCGATCAGGAGGAGTGGTGTGCTGTCGATGTTAGCCGTGCGATGGACAACGTTCCGGTCTACTTCATCGAGTCGCAGAAGTACTTCGACCGGCCTGGCCTTTACCACGATGACGGTCTACAGGACTACGGCGACAACCCGAGGCGTTTCGCCTTTCTGACCCGGGCTGCTTTGCAGCTCTGTCACGATATGCGTTTCTACCCTGAAGTTGTCCACGCGCACGACTGGCAGACTGCACTGGCGCCCGCCTATCTCAAGGTCTGGCACTGGAACGATGACGTACTTGGTGATACTGCGAGCCTGCTGACGATCCACAATATCGGATATCAGGGCGCCTACGGCGCGGAGCACTACGACTACATCGGCCTGCAGTGGGGCAACTTCACACCAGATAAGTTCGAGGACCACGGACGCATCAACTTCCTCAAGGGCGGGATTCACTACGCAGACTTGGTCAACACTGTCAGTCCGACCTATGCCGATGAGACACGGACGCCGGAGTATGCGCACGGGCTGGCCCCCTATCTCAACGACAAGGGTGATGACTACCTGGGCATTCTCAACGGTGTGGACTACAGCCAGTGGGACCCTGCCACGGACACCTTGATTCCGGCTCAGTACACGCGGCACGATCTACGCGGTAAGGCCATCTGCAAACAAGCCCTTCAGGAACGCGTGCAGATCGACAGTGATCCGACGGTGCCGCTGATTGGTGTGGTGAGCCGCTTTGCCGACCAGAAGGGGTTGGATGTGCTGGCGGCCACCATTGAGCGGATCGTGCAGGACATGATGGTTCAGTTCGTTATCTTGGGTTCCGGTGACCGGGGGCTGGAGGCCTTCTACGGCGGTCTTCCAGGACGCTATCCGGGCCGTGTCGGCAGCTACATCGGGTACAACAACGAGCTCGCCCACTGGATCGAGGCCGGTGCGGACTTCTTCCTGATGCCCTCGCGGTACGAGCCCTGCGGGCTGAACCAGATCTACTCTCTCAAGTACGGCACCCTGCCCATTGTGCGCAACACGGGGGGGCTGGCGGATACCGTTGAGCAGTATGACGAGCGCGTGGGCAGCGGCACGGGGTTCAAGTTCAACGCGCTGAGCGCTGACGCCATCTACTACACCGTCGGATGGGCGGTAAGCACCTGGTATGATCGCAAGTTCCATATTGGGAAGATGCGCCGCCGTGCGATGGCCCAGAGCTTCTCGTGGGAGGAGAGCGCACAGGCCTACGTGCGCGCTTACCAGAAGGCTATCGAGAACAAGCGAGCACTGTGAACGTTTTGGTGCTAGAACGTTCAAACGCTTGCACGGTGGAACGTGTGAACGTTGATACTTACCGGCGCTTTGGCGCCTAGCGAAGGAGCTGACGAGATGCGATTAGGTGGTCCTGTTCACGTTGAAACGCTGACGCCGGAGACCTGGATCGCGGCGTTACGGGCGGAGGGGTATCGTGCGGCCTATTGCCCTGTCTCTGCGGAAGCGGATGATGCGACGATCCGGGCCTATGTCGATGCTGCTGCAGCCGCCGATGTTGTCATTGCCGAGGCGGGGGCGTGGTCCAATCCCTTGAGCCCGAACACGGCGGAGCGACAAGCGGCACTTGAGAAGTGCAAGACGCAGCTTGCTTTGGCCGAAGCGGTGGGGGCCCGCTGCTGCGTGAACATCTCCGGCTCGCGCGGCGAGCCCTGGGATGGCCCACATCCCGAGAACCTCACGCCTGGCACCTTCGATAGGGTGGTTGCCTCGGTTCAGGAGATCATCGATGCCGTGCAGCCCAAGCGGACAACCTACGTGCTGGAACCGATGCCGTGGATGTATCCGGACACCGCCGACAGCTATCTAGCTCTGCTGAAGGCTGTGGACCGCGAGGCCTTTGCGGTGCATATCGATATGGTCAACGTCGTCAACAGCCCCCAGGCCTACTTCGGCAACGCGGATCTGATCCGCGAGTGGTTCGCCAAACTGGGCCCCCAGATTCGCAGCTGCCACGCCAAGGACACGTTGCTCTCCACCCGACTAACTACCCATCTCGATGAGGTGCGCCCAGGGTTGGGTCACCTCGATTACCGGACCTTGCTCGTGGAGATGGACAAGCTCGATCCCGATCTACCTCTGATGATCGAGCACCTTCAGACCGAGGAGGCGTATCGCCTCGCCGCTGACCACATCCGCGCTATCGCCGCCGAGGTCGGTGTCGTCCTCTAGCGCCAACCCATGCCTGCGGCGCCGTCCTGGTCTGTTGAGACCCCTTGTGATTCGCTGATTTGTCGATTCTCTCATTCTCTGTTGGGGGTGTTACGATGAACTACGGCGTCTGTGCTGATCCGAAGTATGGTCCCGTGCTCGCCGAAGCCGGGTTTGACTTCATCGAGCTTCACGTCCAAAACAACCTCAAGACGGAGCAGCCGGAGGAGGCCTTCGTCGCGGAGCTGGCACGCATTCAGGCCTCGCCCCTCATGCCGTTGGCGGCCAACTGCTTCGTGCCTGGTCATCTGAAGATCACAGGCCCGGCGGTGAACTGGGATGCCCTGGCTGCCTATGCCGCCGAGGCCTTTGAGCGGGCGCAGATGGCGGGTATCCGCTCGATCGTCTTTGGCTCCGGTGGGGCCCGTGCCATCCCAGATGGCTTTGATCGCGACGAGGCGTGGCAGCAACTGGTCCGCTTCGGCAAACTGATCGGCCCGTTGGCGCAAGCCCGCGGGGTGACCGTTGTGGTCGAACCGCTTAACGTCACACAGGGCGCCTGCAACGTGCTGACCTCGGTGGGCGAATCCGGTCGCTATGTCCGAGACGTCAACCATCCCAACGTGCGGCTGTTGGTGGATGCCTATCACTGGGGCCTTGACGGCGATAGCTACGATGATATCGTTGAGATGGGTCCCTTGCTCCACCACGTACACATTGCCACGGTCGCCAACCGCATGCCGCCGGGTTTCGAGCCGTGCGATTTCACGGCTTTCTTCTCGGCGCTCAAGGAGGCTCGGTACGACGGCCCGATCTCCATCGAGGCCGCGTGGGAGGATCTGGAGCGCGACGCGGTAGCAGCTCACGAGCATCTGGTGGGTCTCGTCACGGACGCGGGGCTGTAGTGGGGGTGGCTGATGGTGCCACCTGGTCTGCGAAAGGACATCCATGACACTTGAACGATGCCACGTCTGGGAGAAGCTGGAGATCACGCTGCATGCGCACGAGGCCTATGAGAACCCGTACTGCGACATGGATGTCTGGGTAGAACTCAGGGGGCCGGACTTTGAGCGCCGGGTCTATGGTTTCTGGGATGGCAAAGGGGATGACGGGCGGGACATCTATCGCGTGCGCATTCTGGCTCCGGTGCCGGGCGAATGGTCGTGGCGCAGCGGCGCCAGTCGGGCTGACGCCGGGCTCTGTGGTGAACGCGGGCGCTTTGTCGCAGAGCCGTGGCCCGAGGAGGCGTTGCTGGCCAACCCGTGCCGGCGAGGCTTCCTCAAGCCTTCGCCGAACGGGCACGCCCTGACCTATGCTGACGGCACGCCCTGCTATCTGATTGGTGATACCTGGTGGGCGATGCCAACGTATCGCTATCGCTGGACCGAGGCGCCAGAGGGCCGGCCGCCGGGGCCGGGCATGGGCTTCAAGGATATGGTCCACTACCGGAAGGCCCAGGGATACAACCTGCTGGCGATGATCGCTGCCTTCCCTGCCTGGGCCAACGACGGCAAGCCTGCCCGAATCTGGTACGATGAGGCTGCCGGCATCGGTATCCGCGATGCCTGGAGCCAGGCGGGCACTGCCTCGCCGAAGGCGATGCACAACCAGGGCGGGCGCCCCTTCCACTTCCCCGGGCGTGTCCCCGGCTACGAGGATGTGGTCCCGGACTTTGACCGGATCAACCCCACCTACTTCCAGGCCCTTGACCGTAAGGTCGATTATCTGAACGCCGAGGGCTTCATCCCCTTCATCGAGGTGGCGCGCCGGGATATCAGCACGGCTTGGCGCACCTTCTACGACTGGCCTGAGTCTTATGCCCGCTACATCCAGTATGTCTTCAGCCGCTATCAGGCCAACAACTGCATCCTCAGCCCGATCCATTACGACTGGCACTATATGTCGATCCCCAGCCGGGACTACAACGCGCCGGCCAACCTCGTTCTGGAACGTTATGGCCCGCCACCCTTCGGCACGCTGCTCTCGGCGAACTGCAACGGGTCCACGTTTGTCAACTTCGATGAGCCGCCGTGGCTGACATTGCACCAGATCGGCAACTGGCGCGACCACGACTCCCACTGGTACCTGACCGATATCTACAAGGCGACTGCTCAGCCGCGTCCGGCGCTCAATGGAGAACCCTACTATGCGGGGTGGCCCGACTACCAGGGATTCCCCGACTACCCGGACCGCGAACGGGGTGCGGACGGGAAGCCGACGGGCCTGATCGGCGGGACAAAGGCAGACGACGCTGCTTGCCGTTCGGGGATGTACGGTAGCTTCCTCTCCGGAGGGCTGGCGGGCCACATCTACGGCGCGCAGTGGCTGTGGGGTGGCGACATCGAGGCTGCCGCTCCCTATACGATGTGGGACGCGCTGCAGTGGGACTCCGGCGCGCAGATGACACACTTCCGCGACTTTGTGCTCTCTGAGGGCGCGCGCTATCAGGATTTGGTGCCGAACGCCGACCTCGTGACGCCGAACCGGACGCCGGAGACGACAGGCAATCTGGGATGGGCCTACTGCGCCCGAACGCCCGAACGCGATCTCTTCATGCTCTACTGTGAACCTGGCGCCGCCCAGCCGCGGCTGCGCGGCGGCCTGCCGAACCGCACCTACGATGCCTGGTGGTTCGATCCGCGCACCGGTGACTGGATCGATGCCGGCCCGCTGACTTCTGACCCCTGGTGCCGCATCCCACTGCCGCCGCTGCCCTCGCCGGAGGACTGGGCGACGAAGGTGAAGCTGCGAGAGGGCGAGTGAGCGAATCAGCGAGTGAAAGAATGAGCGAATCAGCGAATGAGATGCAGTGAGATCTTCAGCGCCCGAGCTCCTGGACCGGAGATCCGGCTAAGGTAGCCAACTCGGAAGGTCTCGCCTGCGTAGATTCGCAGATTCTTTCATTCGCTCATTCGCTGATTCTCCCAGTCGCATTCGGGAGGCCTA
>JAFGNI010000115.1 GCA_016927095.1 Anaerolineae bacterium
GCAAGGACACCCCCCTTGTAGAGTCCGATCCCATCAATCCCGCCAGCGTCTACGGACATACGAAGCGCATGATTGAGGAGGTCCTAGACTGGTACAACCGCATCCACGGACTCCGCTACTGTGCGCTGCGCTACTTCAATGCTGCTGGTGCGACAGCGGTGCGCGGTGAGGCCCACGATCCTGAGACCCATTTGATCCCCTTGGTGTTACAGGTGGCCCTCGGACAGCGCAGTCACGTCTACATCTATGGCGATGACTATCCCACGCCGGACGGCACCTGTATCCGCGACTATGTCCATGTGCTCGATCTCACCGAGGCGCACATCCTGGCGCTTGATGCGCTGGATGACCATCCGGCGTTGATCTGCAACCTGGGCAACGGGGAGGGTTACTCCGTCAAATCGGTCATTGACACGGCGCGCGAGGTGACGGGGCATCCGATTCCGGCGAAGGTGGCCCGTCGCCGTCGCGGGGATGCGCCCACGCTCGTCGCCGACGCCACTCGCGCGCGCGATATCCTGGGCTGGGCGCCCAAGATCCCTGACCTCCGCGATATCATTGCCAGCGCCTGGGTCTGGCACCAGGCTCATCCTAACGGCTACATGTCATAGTCCCTATGTAGGATGGGCTGCCAAGCCCGTCCCGCCGCCGCAGGCGGCGCCAATGCAGGGACCATCGCCGCTGGGGAGGGCTCCCCGGCGGCGTCACGACGCCACAGGGCGTGATCTGTCGTTGGTCGGGCTGGACAGCCCATCCTACCACGTTGCTTACCACCGGAAGGAGTCCTAGCGTGGCCCCACAGAGACACTTGAGACGGCGTCTCCTCAGCTACGTCCACCGAGTCGTGACGCTCTGTGGCCTTATTGGGGTCATAGCGTTCTCCGTGCCGCCGCTGTCCGCACAGGCACCGTCACCCCCGCCGGACGTGGCCTCCTATACCATCTCCGCCACCTATGACCCCGATACGCACCGCATCACGGCGCAGGAGACCGCGACCTACGTCAATCACACCGATGCGGCTATCCCCGACCTCGTCTTCCACCTCTACCTCAACGCCTTCAGCAGTGCCGACACGCTGTGGATGCGCGAGGCCGGCCCCCAACACCGCGGCTTCAGCTTCAGCGCCGACCACCCCGGCTGGATCCAGGTCGGGGAGATCCGGCTGGCCGAGGGCACCGCACTCACTCTTGAGCCAGTTGATGCAGACAGTACCTTGGTACAGGCGGCGTTGCCTACGCCGGTGCTCCCGGGTGAGAGCGTGACCGTCGAACTCGCCTTCGAAGCGCAGTTACCCCGCGTCTTCGCGCGCACGGGCTGGGCCGACGGCGGCGACTTCGTCATGGCCGGGCAGTGGTTTCCGAAGTTCGGGGTTTGGGAGGAGGGCGCCTGGAACGCCTATCCCTTCCACGCCAACAGCGAGTTTTACGCCGACTTTGGTGCCTATCGCGTTGACGTGACGCTGCCCCACGGGTGGATCGTCGACGCTACCGGGGTACGTGACGGCGATGTGCCCGCTCCCAATGACGACGGGACGGTCACCCACCGCTTTCGGGCCGACCACGTCATCGACTTCGCCTGGAGTGCCTCGCCCCACTTCCGCAGGTTGAGCGAGGCCGCCGGCGACGTCGCCGTCACCGTCACCTACCCGTCCGGCCAGCGCGCCGCTGCCCGCCGCGTCCTCAGCGCCACGCTGGAGGCCCTGGCGCTCTATGAGGATTGGTATGGGTCCTATGGACGCGGGCTCTACCCGGCCCTGACCGTGATCGTCGTGCCGCCGGACGCCGGTGGCGCCGGGGGGATGGAGTATCCGACGCTCTTCACCGTGGGCGCGACGGCGACTACGGCGACACCGCGCTGTGTCCGGCTGTTGGAGGTCGAGACGGTGCACGAGCTGGGGCACCAATGGTTTCAGTCGCTGGTCGCGACCAACGAGGCCGAGGAGCCCTGGCTCGACGAGGGCTTCACCGACTACACGACGGCGCGGGCGATGGCCAGACTGGAGGGCGGCGAGGCCATCACGTGCGGCGGCTGGACGCTCTCCTACCTCGGCCTCCAGCGGCTGACCTATGCGATGCTGCCCGAGATCACCATGGCCGGCAAGGCGTGGGATTTCGGGGCCGAGTACGGTGTCGCAACCTACGCCAAGCCCGTCGTCGCCCTCTCCACCTTGGAACGCACCGTGGGTGAGGCCGCGATGCTGCGCTTCTTGCGCACCTACGTCGACACCTACGCCTTCAAGCACGCCACCGGCGAGGACGTCCGGGCGGTGATGGCCGATACGTTGGGGGAGGAGACCGCGACTTGGTTCTTCGATGAGCTTGTCTACGACGATGTCACGCTCGATGTGCAGGTTGCGGAGACCGGCGCTGATGGCGCTGTGCTGGTCCGCGAGGGAGACCTGTGTCTTCCGGTGCCGGTCGAAGTCGCAATGCAGAGCGGAGAGATCATCCAACCGTGGCCCTGTGGAGGTCCGTTCGAGGCAGATGCGGAGGGATGGCAACGCGTGACCGCGGATCCCGACCGCACTGTGTTGGTGGACCTCAATCTCGCGAACAACGCCGCGCGGCGCCGGTTGGATTGGCAGAGTTGGCTGGGATCGCTGGCGCGGTTGACCCGCACGCTGCAATCGTTCTTTCGGTGTGGGTGGTTGCCATGAAGACGCGAACACTGTTCCGTCACGCGCTGGTGCGCGTGGTCCGGCGGCCCTGGCCCTGGCTCCTGCGCTATCTCCTGGCTCTGTTCCCGGCGGCCCTGGTGGCTATGCTGCTGCTGGTGCCGCTGCGGGGGTGGTTCCGTCAACCCGTTGTGATCGAAGCCCTAGAGACGCAGTCGCTGGACCTGCTACTCGATGGACTGCGTGCCTTGCCGACCGCGAGCGCCGTCGATGGGCTTCTCTGGCTTGCAGGTCTGCTCGCGGTGCCCGTGATTTGGGCAGCGCTGCGCCTGGTCTGGCTCTGGCTGGAGGGCGCGCTGTTAACCACCTATGCGGCGGATGCACCGCCCTCGCCGCGTGCCTTTGTGCGCGCGGGTTTCCGTTGGCTTGGCACCTTCCTCCTGATTGGACTTCTTCTTGCAGCGATCAGCGCGATGCTCGTTGTCAGCGCCATCCTCCTGGGGCTGCTGGCCCGTATGGTTTGGCGGCCCTTGGCTATGGTTATCGCGGGCGCCGGCGCCGTCCTCATCGCCGCGATGGTGCTCTATGGCGAGCTCGCCCGGACTGCAGCCGTGGTTTCCGGCGACAAGCACGCCGTGCGGGCTTTCGGTCGTGCGGCGTCGGTGGTGTGCCGTCGCCCCCTTTCGCTGTTGGCGCTGATCCTTGGCACGCTTGTCCTGCGGGGATTGCTCTTCCTGGCCCAGCGCGAGCTCAGCTTGGCGATCCCGCTCTCCTGGTGGGCAGCGACCCTGATCGTCCAGCAAGCCATCCAAGTCGCCATCACCGGCGCCAGCCTGCTCCGGCGGGCAGGAGAGGTGGGACTGGCCGCGAAGGTGCTGGAAGCGGAGGCACAGGAGCTCGGTGATTCAGTGGCTCAACGTCCATGTCTATGAC
>JAFGNI010000663.1 GCA_016927095.1 Anaerolineae bacterium
GGCACGAGCCACTCGATCATGCCGGAGACGCCGCTCGACAACGTTATCGCCATGTTCGAGGCATTCGCAGAGGTCACACGGCAGCCCCGCGGGGCTCGTATCGGCCTGACGACATAACTCCAAGTAACGTGCGAAACGCGTGAGCGGCAGAAACTGAGCACGATCACGTGGTGCGCCGGGGAGGCCTCTCGCGCATCATGGGCAGGACGCCAGAACGCGGTTCCCGCCGCACACAGGCGCTCGGAGTTCTGCTTCGTACCCATGAAGGCCCAGCTCACCGGGAACCGGCGGGGGACGCGGTCCGGCAGCACACCATACTCTCTCAAGTCCAAGGGACCTCGATCATGGCCACCGTACCAGACACAGTACTCGCATACATACAGAAGGAGATCCTCCCCGACAGACGGATCACCTACGACACCTCGCTGATCTCGCTCGGGACCTCTAGCTCCCTGGAGATGGTCGCCGGCAAGACCTACCTGGAGGCGCACTACCGGATTCGCATCCCTGGCGAGCTGGCAACCCCCGAGGCCTTTGACTCTGTCGAGAGCATCACCCACCTGCTGGCCAAACTGGGTGTGCGATAGGTCCGGCATGAGCCCGACCACGGTGCCGCGTTCGACTGCTATGCAGAGCCCCACAGCGGCGCCGCCGCCGCTGTGCTCCTGTTGCGTCTGGCGCAGGCCGCCAGAATCGCTGGCCCTGACCCGGGACGATGTGCACGTGTGGCGGATCGCGCTCGACCTGCCACAGCGCCTCGCCCTCGATCTGTTACCCCTTCTGTCATGCGAGGACAAAGCGGGGGCGGAGCGGTTTCTGTGTGCGGTAGCTCTGAACGGGTCCATTGTCTCACACGGGGCGACCAGGAGAATCCTGAGTCGCTATCTGCACAAGACGCCTGAGGGGATCCGTTTGTCACAGGTGGGCGGGGCAAGCCGCACTTGGTTACCACTGAAGGCGCGCCGCCCATCTGCTTCAGTCTATCTCACAGTGAGGAGGTTGCCCTGTGCGCCGTGACAGCGGTACGGGAGATCAGTGTGGACGTCGAGCGGCTCCGTCCCATATCGGCCTGGCGCCGAATCGCGGACAGCTACTTCTCTGCCGCCGAGAACCAGGCACTGCGCTCGCTGACCGGCGACCGGGTCAGCAAGGCGTTCATCCGAGGCTGGACGCGCAAGGAGGCTTACTCGAAAGCACTGGGTGAGGACATATCGAGACGCTGGACGCAGGTTACGGTCCCGCTGCAGCTAGACCCGGCGGCACAGATGGTGAACGCCGCACCCGAGGACGGGGCCGAAGGCCCGTTCGCCCTCTGGCCCCTTGCCCCGGCATCGGGATACATCGCTGCCGTTGCCGTCCAGGGAGCGGAAGGGCGGCTTGGCTGCTGGCAGTGGTCATAGGCGTAGGCACCATTGTCGTCTACAGGGGACACGGGTCTGGACGCGGTGACATACCGGCTGACACTACCGAGCTCTATCGCAGTCTGAACGGCTTCTGCCTTGTCGACCCGGTCGATCCGTAAAGAATGTCTACACGCCCGCCCTGTGGCCAGAATTATCCGTTTGGTTTGGCGGTGATACCTCACGCGGATGGGCGAAGTACTTGAGGGCAACCCTGCATTCACTGTCCGTCTTCTCGCCCGTCGACGTACTTGGGCATCGCCCGTAGCGCTTGTCTAGCCTCAGCATACGCGCGATAGACGTATCACACGCAAGGTGGAACATCAGCCCTGTATGCGCTCTTCCTGAAAAGCAGCGACCAGGCCCGATGCCGGAGCGCTCTGGATCCTGACCTTGGTGACCCCATCCATGAGTCTGGCTATACTGTCACGAAAGGTGAGCTCTGTCGTGATGAGCCGATAGGCGGCCTCGACGATGCGCTGGCGTTCATCGCTATGGGTCAAGTAGTAGACGACAGTATCTGCGAGCTTGTCGATCGGTGCAGAAACATAGTGGATGCCGGGCTCAAATTCCGGGCAGTGAGGTAAGAGTGGTTCGGAGATAACCAGAGAGCGGTTTGGGACCGCATAGGCAAAGCGGGAAAAGTTGTCATCATACCACGTGCGGGTGATGTTGAGCGTGACCTTAGCGCGATTGAGGAACCTTGTCCGTGTCTCACCAAAGATGAAGGGGTTCTCTTGATTATCGGCCACATAGATCTCAACACCGCGGGATCTGAGTTGTCGGCGGACCCGATCCAGCAACACGCTGCGGCGCCTCGTGCCGCGCGTGCCCATCCACAGCACGTCGATATCGCGCTCAAGGTGCAAGTCGTCGTAGGCACTGGGAGCCGATCCCCACGGCACATAGAGGGTGGGCATTCTGCGTTGGGCGAAGATACGGCCATAGACTTGCGACGAGTCAGCCAGGACATGGAGCAGACCTTGGCGGAATGCCGCGTCGTAGTCGCCGATATATCTGAACCGGCTAGCCCTTCGGTCAGCCCAGCTAATGGGTGGCTTGGTCGCAAGCCTGCGGAGCCAGGTGCGCTGGGTGTGCTTCAGCTGGCCGATACGCGATCGCGCTGCGCCCAGAGACCACATTGCGGCGCGTGGGAGCGTGAGA
>JAFGNI010000007.1 GCA_016927095.1 Anaerolineae bacterium
GGCGCCAACCGCTACGAGGGTGTCCTGTGGTACCGCGGCGAGTCCTACGGTGACTTCCTGTGGTGGATCCTCTGCATGACGGCAGTGCTGGCTGCTCCCGAGGGTGAGGATGTGCTGGCGGACCGTCTCGTGCAGGTCTATGGATGGATTGCTGAGCTTGAGGAGGCTGAGAAGGTCTCCGGCTACCAGGTAGAGAAGCTGCTCGCCGCGCTGCGGGATTGACGGCTCGCGCCAAGGGCAGCCCTTCCCGGTGCCGGGATAGCGGACTCTACATAGCGTTGAAGAGCTCGCCTGTGACTATACAGGCGAGCTCTTAATATCCTTGGATCGATGCAGCGCTCTACGCGGGCGCGGAGGCTGGATTCATGTGTCGTAGATGCCAGCCCTGACGTTCCGGCGGATCTTCAGCACTTCCCGCACCATGCGCACGGAGTCCCGGAGTGGGTGGACGCTGCCGCCAGGACCGTAAGTCCACGGAATCCCGATCTCGATGATGCTGTACCCCCACTTGCGGGCCATGGCCAGGACTTCCACGTCGAAGGCAAAGCCATCGATGATCTGTTTCTGGAAGATGGCCTGACCTGCCTCGCGCTTGAAGGCCTTGAAGCCGCACTGCGTATCCTGGATCCCGGGCACGGCCAGCGTCCGGACAACCCAGTTGAAGACGCGGCCCATGATGTGCCGGTAGGCCGGCTCGTTGAAGCGCTCGGCGCCTGCCACCTCTCGCGATCCAATCGCTATGTCATAGTCCTGGCCCAGTGTCGCCGGGAAGAACCGCGGCAGCTCCTCGATGGGCATCGCCAGATCGGCGTCACAGATGAAAGCGTAGCGCCCCGTCGCGTTCAAGATGCCTTTGCGCACAGCAGCGCCTTTGCCCTGGACCGGTTGGTCCAATACGGTCAGGAACTCGACGGTCTCGGCGAAGTCCTGCGCGACCTGCCGGGTGTTGTCGCGGCTGTTGTTGTTCACGACGATGGCGTCCAGCGTTTCGGGCCTTGAGGTCACAAAGTCCCTTACCCGCGCCAGCGTCTCCGGCAGCCGGTGGGCCTCGTTGTATGCAGGGATCACGATCGTCATCAGGGGAGCGGTGTCTGTCATATCACTGTCCTCTATGCCTGGTCCTTGTCCCGGGCTTCGTCGTCATCGGGGGCGGCGACCTTCTCCGGCGTCGATGCCCATTCAAAGAATCCGTAGGTCTCTATTGTGCGATCCGCGATGCACTTGGCTAGCGTCACAGCCGATTCTAGCGTCTGGGCGCCAAAGAACTTGAAGGCCACTTCCGCCAGACTCGGATCCAGAACGGCAAGCGCGTTGAGCAGATCCTTGTCGCGCGGGCGGAATTGATTGGCTCTCATGAATCGATAGTGGAGCATATCGTAGACCGCCAAAGTCAGGATCATCTTAGCCGTTTCTGGCCGCTCGTCCAGCATGTCCAGCGCATCCTCCAGCCGCGTCGCGGCCATATACCGGGCCGACGTCAGTTGCTCAGAAGATAGATCGGGGTGCCGGGCATACGCCGCCGCAGCCAAGGCTCTGAGTTCGGCGACGACTGGGTGTAGCTCAATCACGGTGAAGCCTGTGGAGAGCATGTGGGCTGTGATGGGCCGCGCGGCAGCACCCTCCTTCTCGATATAGCGAGGGATCTGGTGCGGTGGGTTGATGAAGATCTCGGCAGGGACGGTGTTGAACCACCGCTGGACGCGTTGGCGCTCGGATCTGCGCCGGAGCACATAGATATCGAGATCGCTGGACCGCGCCGGCGTGCCCCGGACGATCGTCCCACTGACGGTAATGCCCAGCAGATCGGGCACGTGCTGCACGATGAAGGCCACAGCCTGGTGCAGGGCGCTGTGGTAGGGTTCCTCCATGGCGGGCCACCGGCACAGGGCCAGCCGCTCCGCTACCTGCTGGGGCGTTAGGTGATCGGTATCTGGCATGGGTTCCTCGTTAGGCGGCACAGATCAGTACTCAGTTAACCTGATAGTTGCGATGTGTCGTCGCGGCCTCAGCCGCGGGACCTCTGAAGCGGTTACTACAAACCAACTTTGCGGGCCACTAGAGCTCGATCCAGTCTACTATCTGGCGGCGCTCGAACGCAGCGACGCGGCGGAAGCCCGCCGCCAGCGCTAGATTGCGCGCGACGTCAAAGCCGTAGGCAATGTCTGACGGGCGATGCCCATCAGAGCCGAAGACCAGGATCTCACCACCTAACTCGCGATACCAACGGAGGGCACTGAGCCCGGGCACCGGTTCGCTGAGGCCCTTGCGCAGGGCCGAGGTGTTGACCTCCAGGCCGCGTCCGGTCTCGATCAGGCAGCGGAGGATGTGGGTGATCGTCTCGCGATAGCGTTCCAGGGGGAGCACCTCGCCGAAGAGGTCCCAAGAATCCCTGCGGACCAGGTCAAGGTGCCCGAGCACATCGAAATCTGCTCCGTTGACGAGCTTGACTATCTCCTCGAAATAGGTCTGGTAGGTGGCGTCCAATCCGGGGGCGAAGACCGGCGTCTCCCAGCCGGCGAGCCCGTCCAGCCAGTGTACCGAACCGATCACCAGATCGAAGGGGTGCTTGAGTACCTCGGCTACCTCCAGAGGGAACTCGTGAGGGTTGCCCAGCTCGGCGCTCGCCAGGATCTTCAGATGATCGTGATGGGTCTCCCGGACCCGGCTCAACTCCGCGAAATAGGCGCCGGCGTCCCAGAAGCCGTACGCCTCATCGCCGGGATACCACTCCAGGTGGTCGGCAAAGGCGATGCCGGTCAGTCCTTTGTCCATCGCCGCCTCGACCATGGCCAACATCGGGGTCGCACCGTCAGGCGAGTGGTGTGAATGGGTGTGGGTATCGATCATCTCAGGCGACGGTCCGGTCGGCCAGGGCCAAGGGCTCCGGCGTCTTCTGGAAGAGCTTTGCCGGGGCATGAGGCGGCACCAGGAGTCGCAGCGCCCCAGGGCGCACGCCGATCTCCACAGGCGTGCAACCGTAGGGTTCGCCATCGAGGTGGACGGCGACGGCAGGCGATGTCTCCACCGTCATCTGACCTGCCAGCGCGTGCATCACGTCTGGACTGCGGAGGTGGCGCCCTCCTAAGGACTGCACGAGGTATCTCAAGGTGTAGGAGAAGCTCATGCCCTTGAAGACGAAGATGTCCAGCAAGCCATCGTCCATCTTGGCCTGTGGGGCGATCTGGAAGAAGGCTGCATAGAGCTGGATGTTGCTGGCGATCGCCAGCAACGCGCGCGTGTGGAAGGTCTTCCCCCCTATCACAATGTTCGAGCGCACGCCACGGAACTCCGACGCAATAGAGACGCCGGCGACTACATAGGGCAGCATCCTCAATCGCTTGATACGGCGTGGACGGGGTTCGATCTGCGTGGCAATCTCAGCGTCCAGCCCCAATCCGGCCCAGCAGACGAATTCGCGGCCGTTGGCCAGCCCCAGATCGACGCGCTGGATGTGGCCGTTGGTGAGGGCATCCCCTACCTCTCTGATGTGGAAGGACGATCCCGGGGCCAGAATGGGCATGCGTAGTTGATGTGCAAGGATGTTGCCTGTGCCGACGGGCACAATGCCCAGAGCTGTCGCCATGCCCGAGAGCCCTTGGGCGGCTTCGTTGATGGATCCGTCCCCTCCGGCTATGAGCACGATGTCGGCATCTTGCTCGGCAGCTGCGCGTGCTTGAACCGGGGCGTCGCCGGGTTGGTCGGTCTGGACCAGTTCGATCTGCCATCCCGATCTGGCGAGATAGGTGGCCAATCGCTTGAGCGATCGGGTCACATCCCGGGTGCCGGCGGCAGGATTATAGATCAACGTCGCCTTATAGGTCATAGCGTAGCAGCGGCTTCTATCTGGGAATCCATGTGCCGGGATGGTGATGTGCGCTAGAAGCGGGCGCCATAGCTTCAGCCTTTGAGAAACCGCCTATCTGCACCGGAGTATAGCATAGGGGGAGACCTTGCGCGAAGCCTCGAGGGGGCTGCGAGCGCTCGCACGCCAGATTATGCATAGCGCCACCACGTCAGAAGGCCGGCGATCACCGTCACGCCGGCCAGCACAAGCCAATCCCGCTGCGTCATGCGCAGATCGCGCCACGTGGTCCGCTGCTGCATTGTCTCCAGTCCGCGCGCCGCCAGGGCCAGGGTCAGCTGGTCGCTCATCCGCAGTGTGCCGATGAGCACGGCGACCAAGATTGGGATGTAGTCCCGGAACCGCTGGAAGAGGTTGCCGTGTGCGGTCCACCCGCGGGCCGCTTGGGCGTCCCGCACGTTGTGGAAAAGGTTCTGGATCGCGGGCAGGAACCGGAGCGCCAGGCTGATCGTGAGCCCCCAGGTATAGGGCAGGCCCAACTTGACCAGGGCTCTCACCAGCGCGGGTTGGGGGGTCGTGAAGAGCAGGCCCCCGGTCACAAAAGCGATGTTGGTCGCCCGTAGCGCGAGCCGCATCGCATCCATCAGCCCGCCCGTGGTCAGCTTCAGCGGCCCCAGGGCCACCAGGAGCCGGCCCTCGGGCCGGAAGAATGGCTGCAGGATGAGGATCAAGATGATCAGGATGGCCATCTGTCGCCATAGCCCGCCCAGGGCTCGGACGGGCACGTTGGCCACCAGCAGCAGCGTGTGTATGACAGCGAGGAAGAGGGCCTGCTGCCACAGCTCGGGAAGGGCAAAGGTCAGGAGCAGGCAGAGCCCCACGGCCCAGAGTTTCACCCGCGGATCCAGGCGATGCAGCAACGAGGCGCCGGGGATATAGGTGTCGAATACGACGGTCATAGCTCGTGGACCCAGCCGCGAGCCCGCGGTAGGACATCTTCGGGCGCCCCATCGGCGACCACCCTACCTGCGTCGAGGGCAATCGTGCGATCCGCTCTCGCGGCGACCGTCTCTTCATGCGTTACCAGGATGATCGTCGTGCCCTGCTTGCGCAGGTCGGCGAGCCACTGGAGCAGCTGGGCCAATCCCCGCCCGTCCAGCCCGACGGTGGGTTCGTCGAGGACGACGATCGGCGGCGTGAGCGCCGCGATTGACGCAAGGGTGACCGCCCGTTGCGCACCGTAGCCGAGCGTCGCAGGCGGCGCT
Organism: Anaerolineae bacterium; assembly: GCA_016927095.1. The sequence goes on from JAFGNI010000007.1 coordinate 5,068, forward strand.
CCGGCAACCCCGGTCAGATCAAAGCGTGCTAGCACCTGCGCCAGCCGGGTTGCCTTGTCGGGCAGGTCTAGCTGGTTGAGTCCGAACTCGATCTCCTGACGCACCGTCGGGGCGAAGAACTGCTGCTCCGGGCGCTGGAACAGATAGCCGACCTTGCGCGCGAGCACACCGGTCGCACGCTTTTCGATGGCCTCTCCCAACACGCGCACCGCGCCGCGTGCCGGGCGGAGGAGTCCGTTCATGTGGCGCGCCAAGGTGCTCTTGCCGGCGCCGTTGGGCCCCACAACGGCGATGAACTCACCCTGGGTAATGGTCAGATCGATGCCCTGCAGGACCTCCTCTCCCGCCGTGTATCCGAAGTGAAGGCCGGTGATCTCCAGCGCCGGCTGCGCGCTCGAAGGTGGATTAGCGGGGCCGAGGTCGGGCCAGCGATCCGGTGGATAGGCCAGCCCGGCCTGGATCAGAGCGGACGTGTCCTGTAGCAGGTCCGTCGCCGGACGGGCCGGCCCGAGCCGGCCACCGGCTAGGATGGCCACAGTGGCCGACTGCTGTGCTGCTTGCGGACGGAGGGTCGTGATCAGCAGCGCGGTGCCGCTTTGCCGCAGCGTCTCGACGGCGGTCAGGACTTCGGTTCTTCCCTGAGGGTCCAGCCCCCCCAACGGCTCGTCGAGGATCAGCACGCGCGGGCGCATCGCCCAGAGCGCCGCCAATGCCAAGCGTTTCTGCTGTCCTCCCGAAAGCGCCCACGGTGCCCGGTGCCGGACGGCGAGAAGCTCAAACTGCCGCAATGCCGCCTCAACACGCTCGCCAATGGTCGCCGGGGCGAGCCGCATCGCCTCCAACCCCCAGGCGATCTCGTCCTCGACGGATGTGTTGAAGAGCTGCGTGGCGGCATCTTGGAAAAGGAGTCCGATGACTCCGACCTCTGGGGGCGTACCGGTGATATCCTGCCCACCCACATACACACCGCCGTCCAGCGTGCCGCCGGTGTGGCGCGGCGCGAGTCCAGCCAGGACGTAGCCCAGCGTGCTCTTGCCGGCACCGCTGGCACCCATCACGGCGAGGGCCCCGCCGCTCTCCACCCGTAGCGAGCATCCGTTTAGGACGGGTGAGGCTGGGCTTCTTGGCGCCAGGGGCGGGTAGGCAAAGGTGACGTCGTCTAGATGGATCATCGGTGCGTTTCGGCAAGGCGAGGCGGAGGAGGGATTTACCTCCTCCGCCCACTATTGCTCTCTTGAATTGGGGTTAGCCGGAGCGCTCGCTGTACTTGTCCAGAGGCGGATAGGCACGCCGGACAGCCCAGTAGAGCGGAAAGCCGATGACGCTGCCGCTGAGGGCCTGCAGCGTGTTTGGGAGGATCTCCAGCGCCGCCACGGCTTGGCTCTCCAGAATGACGCCGGCTACAAAGTAGCCGGCTACGACGACGGCGATGCTGATCACGGCTGCGGCAATGCCACGGACGACGTTCAGTCCTTTGCGCAGGGCGAGGCCAACCA
>JAFGNI010000664.1 GCA_016927095.1 Anaerolineae bacterium
CCAAAGCCCTCATCCACCGCGCCCAACATCATGCTCTGCGCCATGATGCCCTCGTCGGTCGCGAAGCTGTTGCTTAGCTCCGTGTCACCCACGATGACGACGTAAGCCGCCGGGCGCTCGCCCTCGGCGGGACCCCTCCAATCACTCAGGTATCCCGCCCAAGCCAGGCAGGAAAATACCTTGGCGTTGGTCTCAACGTCGTTGATCAGCCGGAACTTAAGCGGCTGCTTGTTTGAGGCCGAGGGCGACAGCCGCGCCAGCCCCACCAACTTCCGTAACGTCTCCATCGGCACCGGCACGCTCTCATCGAAACGCCGGTAACTCCGGCTCTTGGCAATCAGATCTTTCAGCATAGTAACCTCCTACGGCAGAGAATAGTCTCCAGGGGCCAACCGTTGTGCCTGGATCGATGTCCTCGAACCGAGTATACCGTGTTCCTGGCAAAGCAGCGAGGCGGCGCGAGTGTGCGCCGCCTCGCTGCTTTGCTGCTCAGGCCCTTCGCCGCCGGGAGGGTACCCAGAGGCGCCAGCTCCCCTCGCCCACGACGCGGATGTCGCGGTGGGCAAACCGCCACCAGGCCAGCAGTACGCACACGCAGCCAACCGCCAGCAAGCCCAGGAAACTACCCCAGTCAAGCCCTGACAGCGCCGCCGCGCCCTGATAGTAGGCGTAGGGCATCAAATCGGCGACCGTGCTCAGGTTCGGGTTCAGCTTACCCAGCGACGACAGGATATAGCTCGCCGCCAGCAGGACACCGGTGACCATCGACGCGAACCGCTGCGCCGGCATCAGCATGCTCAGAAGCAGCGCCAGCGCGGCATAGATCCAGATCTGCCCCAGGACCGGCACAAAGGCCATCGCCAGCTCGCCCGCACCGAGGTCCATCGACGATCCCTGGAGCACGATTGCGCAGCCCAGCCAGCCGACGAACACAACCGCCACCGAACCCGCCGCGAGGGCCAGCACCCGGCCAACGAACAGCGCCGTCCGGCTTACCGGATGCGCCATAATCAAGTCCAGTCGCCCGTGCTCCTCATCCTTCGCCAACAGGCTACTCCCCGCCGCAAGGGCGAAGATGCCTGCCAGCACCGGCACCATCGAGAAGAAGTAGTACTGCAAAAAGCCGCGCGGCGTCGTCATAGCACTGGTGTCCGTGACATCCCCGAAGAAGGCCAGGAACTCGGGCGGATAACTCTCCAGCATCGCCATGAGCTGAGCCTGATCTTCGGCAAACACCCCATAGAACGGGATGATGAGCATGCCCAGCAGGGCAATACCCACACCCCAGCCCAGAACCTGCCCGCGCATTCGTCGTAACGTGTAACGGAAATGTGCAAACATCACTGCCTCCTTGAGCTAACTCTGCGTTTGGCCGTATGCGGCCAGGAAGACGTCCTCTAGCGACGGGCGAGCGGTCTGCAGATCGCGGACCGGATAGGATGCCAACGCCCGAACAAAGGGGCTCATCTCGCCGACGATCTCCAGCGTCACGTGCGTGTCATCATCTTGAGAGATGAGGCGCACGCCCGTAGCGTTCAGCAGCCGCTCCAGCGAGACAGCCTCGTGGAAGCGCACCGTGGCCCGGTGCAACGCCCGTGCGCCCAGCGACGCCGGGGCTGCCACCTCCACCAACACGCCGTCGCGGATGATGCCCGCACGGTCGGCGACCGCCTCGACCTCGCTCATAATGTGGGAGCTAAAGAAGACCGTAGACCCGCCATCCCTCGCCTCACGGATGAGCCGCAGGACCAGTTGCTGCATCAGGGGATCGAGGCCGCTCGTCGGCTCGTCGAGGATCAGCAGCTCGGGACGGTGCATCACCGCCTGGATCACCCCAACCTTCTGTTTGTTGCCCCTGGAGAGGTTCTTGATGGGCCGCTTGAGATCAAGGTCAAACTGCTCAGCCAGTTGCCTGACATAGACCCAACTGGCGCGTCCCCCGCGCAACGCGTTGAAGTAGCGCAACTGCCCCTCGCCCGTCATATTGTCGTCGAGATGTAGCTCCCCGGGCAGATAGCCCGTGCGCGTGTGCACCGCAACGGCGTCTCGCCGCGGGTCGAGGCCAAGAACGTGAGCCGAGCCGCCGTCGGGTCGGATCGTGTCAAGCAGACAACGGATCGTCGTGGTCTTCCCTGCCCCGTTAGGGCCGAGGAAGCCGAAGATCTCGCCGCGCCGCACCTCGAGGTCGAGTCCCCGTAGCGCGCGCACCTTGCCATAGGATTTGGTCATCCCCTGTATCGACAGTGCCAGTTGCTCAGCCATCATGGTTCCTCCTGGTTGTTGTCTGCTGTCCCGGTTCACGCCGGGTTCACCGATACGATCGTCAGGTTGAGATCCCAGAGCTGGGAAAGGAGCCCCCGGAGTGCCGCCTGGTCGGGCAGGGTCACCGACACCAGCGTCACCTCGCCCACAACCTCGATTGCTGCCTCGCCGAGCCAGGTGAGCCAATCGCCGTCCAGGCTCCCCCGCACCGCGATGCGGTATTCTTGAGGGCTATCCGTCGCAGACCTCTTCCATCGCCCCATCGTCACCGTGTTCAGATCCTCCATTCGCCTTCCGTGATCTCCTTCCGTGATGTCACCTGCAGTCTAGCACGGAGAGGGTACTGCTGTCACCCGACGAAAGTAGGGTCAGGGTATGGGTTTGGTACGAGCAAAGCCTCGCGGAGACGACCCTATGGGCGATCGCCGACAGGCTGCGCAACGACGAGGTGAGGACCGATCCGATCGGATCCCTGGGGTGGCGGTACGAAGCGGTAAGGGGCTACACTAGAGCGGCGGCAGGAGACCGAGGACGCGAGCGCGCGCGACAGCCTGCGTGCGGGTGCTGACCCCGAGTTTGCCATAGATGTTGGACGTATGGCCCTTCACCGTGCTCAGGGCAAGTACCAGCTTGCGCGCGATCTCGCCGTTGGTGAGCCCCTCCGCGATCAGCGCCAGAACCTCCAGCTCGCGATCGCTGAGGGGTTCGACCAGATCATCGCGCGAAGGCACCGGGCGCCGGTGCCCCGGGGAACCTCCCCCGGCAAAACGCGTGAGCAGCCGCGCCGCGTAGGCGGGCGCGATGCCGCGCTCTATGCATGCATTGAGCAGGCGTGCAAGCGGCGGGCCCTCATCGACGAACACGCGCACGAAACCCTCGGACTCGCCGAAGGCCAGGGCTCGGGCCAGAGGCGCCAGCGCAGCCTCGCCTCGGCCCAATTGCTGCAACGCCAGCGCCTGGAGAACCCAGACCTCCAGCGCGCGACGCATGCGCCTGCGCTGCACCACCCCAGGTTCCAGCGACGCCAGCAGCGTCAGAGCCGCTTCGGGCTCTCCCAGCGCGAGGCGTGCGCGGGCCAGCATCAGCTCGGCGAGCTCGCGAAACTCCGCCGTCTGCCAACCACCAGTCGCTGCCTCGGCAAGGCGTTGCGCAGGCCCCGCCACCCAGCGGCGCAGCGCCTCAAGGTTGCCCTGCAATACCCAGAGCCACGCCTCGAAACAGTCGACAAAGCGATCGTCGAGATCCGTCACATGCGAGCGGAGCGCAATGCGGCGCGCCTCGCCAATGGCTTGCTCAGCGCCCGTACGATCCCCCTGTGCCTGCCGCGTCCGCATGAGCGAGACGTAGCCGACCACAGTGCCCATCTCGATGAGCCGCCGCGTCAATGCAATGCCCTCCTCGAGATGCCCAGCGGCGGCCTCCAGGCGATCCTGCTCCCGCTCCACCTCGCCCAGCCCCATCAGCGCCTTGCCGGCAACAGAGAGAAGCCGCCCCTGCCGGTCGCGACCGATCTCCAGAACGCGCCCATAGAGCGTCGCGGCGCGATGCAACTCCCCACGGATCATCGCCAGGCCACCAAGGTTCGCCAGCGGACTGAGCACCATCGCGACCGGGCCATCCGGCCCCGCGTCAGCGAGCAGCCGGTCGTAGGTCGCCACGGCGGCGGCCAAATCGCCGGTCATCATCTGGGCCATCCCGAGGTTGTTCTGCCCGAGAAGCCGCACCAGGCTACCGCCCTCCGGCAGCAGCGCCAGCCCCCGCCGCGCCTCAGCCACAGCCCCCACCGCATCGCCCTGGAGCAGTGCGATGATTGACAGAAAGACGGCGCTCGCGCCGGCGACACCCGGTGAAGGCTCGCCCGAAGAAGCCTGCATCAGATGGCGGCGCACCTCTTCGGCAGGCTGACCGCTGAATAGTAGGGCGGCTGCATACCAGACATCGAGCATGGGATGGTCAAGGAACACTGATTCAGGAAGCGCCGACAGCCAGTCACGCAGGGCGTCGGTCTCACTCCGCATAAGCAGGGCCTCTCCATGGTTCAGGAGGAGCGCCGCCACCCGTCCCAGATCGCGCGAGGCAAAGGCGTGATCCACCGCCTCGCTCACGAGGCCCTCGGCCTCGTACCAGGCGCTCGCCCGGCTGTGCAATTCGGCCAGCAGCGCTGGGGCGCGTTGCGTTAGGCGATTCACCAGCAGATCGCGGAAAAGCTGGTGATAGCGGTACCAGATACGGCTCTCATCCATCGGCAGCAGAAACAGATTGGCCGATTCAAGGTAGGCCAGAAGGGCCACGGCGCCGGGCCCTGGCGGTACAACGTCATCGGCTTTCGTAGGCGAACCGGCTGCCGCCGGCGAGACCGGCACGGCCTGCGTAAGATCAGCCAACCCTTCGCAGAGCGGTGCACTCAGTTGGTCCAACACCGAGGTCGCGAGCAGGAACTGCTGGACGCGCGCCGGCTGCTGCTCGAGGACCTCCTCGAGCAGATAGTCGAGCAGATAGCGGTGCGTAACCGCCAGATCCCCCACGAGCGCCGCCGGATGCGCACACCCCTGGAGGGACAGTGCCGCCAGGTGCAGGCCGGCGGGCCAACCCTCGGTTCGCGCCGCAAGCGTCGCACGCGCCTCCGGCGGGAGATCGTCCAGCCCTGCGCGGACCAGCAGCGCAGTGGTCTCGTCTGCAGAAAGACGTAAGTCGGTGGCTCGCAGCTCGACCAGCTCGCCACGCGCGCGCATCCGCGCCAGCGGTAAGGCCGGGTCAACGCGCG
>JAFGNI010000665.1 GCA_016927095.1 Anaerolineae bacterium
CCAGTGACGGTGTCTCAGTGAGGACGCCGGTCTGGCGACGCAGAGCGGGCCCCTCGATCAGCGGGTCCAGGCCTAGGACCTGAGCGCCCCCTGCCGTCGGGGTCAGTATTCCGTTGAGCAATCGCACTGTGGTCGTTTTGCCGGCACCGTTGTGGCCTAGGAATCCGAACACTTCACCTTCAGACACCTGAATCTCAAGGTCGCTGACCGCGGTCACATCTCCGAATCGCCGGGTCAGACCTTGGGTCTCAATCACAGGAATCGCCGACATCATGCGCGCTTTTGCCTCCTCAAGTGGTCCGTACTCCGCACATGGAGAAGCCCCTGCGGAGGGCACAGTCTGCAGCCTTGCGCAGGGGCTTGGTTCGCTGGAAGATGGGCCGCTCTGGAGCGCTCAGAAGATCGCTCGTATCATCAGAGCGAAGCCGAAGACGATGAAGGGTATCCCGATCACGGCGCCAATCACGGTCACGGTCAGAATTGCGCCCACAATCATGAAGACCAGACCCAGGACCGCCGCAACAAGCCTCCCGGTCAGTTTCAGGATCCAGGTGATCAGGTCCCAGATAGCGACAAAGGGCCACAGGATCCAAGGCGTGCGTTTCCCTTCGTTTGTCATTGTCTACCTCCTTAGGAACGTAATGGTGTTACATGCTTACTACGTTCTTGTCGGGGATAGGTTGCATTAGCTCCGCTGCCTGCCACAAGACCCGTGGGTAGATGCCTGGCCATGAAGCAGCCGGGGCGCACTTAGTGCGCCCCGGCCAGCATGTTCATCGCTCTATGAATGAGGGGGCAGCGATCAGTCAATCCTCGTGTAGCCCGTTGCCTTCGCCCCGCAGATGGGACATTTGTCCGGAGGTTCATTCCCAACATGCGTATGCCCACAGGTCCCACACACCCAGTAGACGGCCTCTTCGGCACCGTCCTCCCCGCTCTCAAGTCGGCCGAGGGCATCGGCGTAGAGTTTCTCGTGGACCTTCTCGACCTCCCAGGCCCACTCGAACGAGCGAGCTGCCTGTTTGTGGCCCTCTTTCTGGGCGTCCTCAAGGAAGTCGGGATACATGGTGACGACCTCATAGTGCTCGCCGGCAATCGCTGCTCTGAGATTGTCGGCAGTCCCTTTGATCTCACCAAGCGTCCGGAAGTGGCTGTGCGCGTGGATGGTCTCCGCGGCAGCAACAGCGCGGAAGAGACGCGCGATGTCCTTGTGTCCTTCCCGGTCGGCCTGCTTTGCCCATGCCAGGTACTTGCGGTTTGCCTGTGACTCTCCTGCGAATGCAGCCTGAAGATCCTCGGTCGTCTTCACCTCTCGCCTCCTTGATTTGAGTTAGGGTCCCACGTTGTTGGCGGCTCACCACCGTAACGATTTCGCTATCCTAAGCGGGTGTGACGAGTTGTCAAGGATGCTGCCGGGCGATAGGCTTCAAGCTTGCAGTAACCGGCACCACAGGCCGAAGCCAAGCAAGGTTCACAGGCTTCAGTCCCGCTGTCCAAGGTGGTGGACAGCGGGACCGCGCAGTCTCTGATGGGCGGCGTGGGGCCAGTGGCGATCACCTTCGAAGGCTACGCGCAAGGATGTAGGCGCCGCCGACGATCAGCAGGACAGGCCATATCAGGTTCGCATAGGACGTCGTCACTGACAGAATGATGACCCCCACCAAGGTCAACACGCCAGCCGGGATCAGGGCCCAACCCATCCGGCCCTCGGGGTTGGGCAGTAGGTAGACCAAGGCAAAGGTCACGGCAATGCCGAACATGAAGAGTCCGGCAAAGACGTCATCCGCGAGGAATGGCTCGACCGCTAGCGATAGAGCCAGCGATAGCAGTATCCCGCCCGGGATGAGCGCCCACCACTGCTCGGACCTTGTAGCGAAGTAGATGATCCAGAAACTCAAGCTTAAGCCGCCGAGGAAGATGCTGGCACCCCATAGGCTGCCTACCTCCGGCAAGAGCGTGTCCACGCCGATGAGCGCGGCAATGCTGAGCAAGGTCATCGCGGGGATGATTGCCCACCAAGCCTCTCTGTCCTCCAGATAGGTGTAGCCGAAGACCAGACCGGCAGCCGCGAACAGCAGTGCCCAGGCAGCTCCCAAGGCCAGGATCTGCAGGCTCTCCAGAAGGAAGAGCAGCCCCAACACCACAAGTAGCACTCCCCACAGAGTTCTCGAACGCCACAATCTCATGGTTGACCTCTTTCACTAGCGGACTTCGATAGAGCCAACGCCTATCTGGAGCTGGATATCTACACGGTTCTCCGCGGTCTCGTAATCGGGTGATTGGTAAGCTCCTCCCTGGCGCGGGAAGCGGCGACGGTCAACGCTTGTGCTGGAAAGACCGCCGCTGGTACGAATCCGCGCCGCGACACCCTCAGGCACGCGGAGCACGACCGAGGCCGCGCCGCTCGAGCCCCGCACCTCCGTCATACCGGCACGCGCAGGCAGCGTTACCTCCAGCGAGCTCGCGCCAGAGTCGATGCGCAGGTGCCTGACCTGCAGCTCCCGAAGGTTGAGGCGACAATCGCTAGCGCCGGTCTTGACGCTGAGCGCTAGCGGCACGTCAGGCGAGAGCCGTACGTGCCAGCGCCGGTGTGTTCCCTGTGTCCAGAACCAAGGCCAGATGATGCTCACCGCCGGCGAACTCAGCCAAATCCGGGCCCTGCCGCCGCTGCGTTCCACCCGCTCCGTCACGCCGCCCTCGAAGGTGCCCGTGAGGAGCTCTGCTGCACCTTGGCTTGCCTCGACCCTGATCTCACCCGCGCCGTAATCCATATGTAGCTCAGCCTCTTCAGTGCCTTCGTGTTCGACAGTGAGCTCGCGCGTCTCTGTCGAAGCAGAGCGGACTCCCACCAGGAACCAGATCCCTAGGCCGATCAGGGCCAGGGGCCAGATGATCCTCCAGACGCTGACACCTAGGAAGTTGAGGTAGCCGAGATTGTCAAGCAGCAGCACTGCCCCCACCAGGAGCAGCACAAGTCCCCAGAACCAGTTGCGTCTCATTGTCAAGCTCTCCTTACTTGCGGATGGGTTCAGCGCCTGTGGTCGAGCAGCGCTCTAATGAAGAGGAACAGACCGAGGATGATCAGAAGGACGGGCAGGTATGTCCTGAAGGGAACATAGCCGAAAGCGTCCCCCAGAAGCGACCCGAAGACCAAGAAGAGCACAGCGCTGATCAAGATGGTCTGGAGTCCGTCCACCATTTCCTTTCTGTCCCACTTGAGCAGGCCAGCCAGCAAGACCCCGATGCCCGCGAAGCCTGGGATAAGGGTCCAGAGAAACGCCCAGCTCTCCCAGGTGACAATGCCGGCGTTCTGGAGGTAGAGGATGCCGCCGATCCCGCCTACGATGCTGGCCGGCACCAGCATGTCGGGCGTACCGGTTAGGGCGCCGATGATCAGCAGCCCCAGGGCCACGATGAAGATGCCAACGGGCCACGTGAACTCCTGACCGGCCCATGTGCGGAGAGCCGGAACAACCTGGAACGCCAGGAATACCGCACCGATCAAGATGAGGATGAGGCCCGACGCGATGTTTTTTCGACGTGTACTGCTCATCAGACAGCTCCTTTCTGGCGAATGACTGGCATTGACCTGCACATGATAATATACGCGCTGGTCCTTCGAGGGTTGCGGATGAGGTCTCTGGAGGTCGTCTCCAGCTGCTCTGGAG
>JAFGNI010000116.1 GCA_016927095.1 Anaerolineae bacterium
CCCCCGATCGAGCATCCAGTATGGCCCGCCTTCTGGCGCAGCCTCGGCGCAGCCACCGGGGCCATCGCCATTGCGGCGGCTCTTGTCGGGCTGTCCACCTTCTACACCGGGCGTGCCCGCCGCGACGACTATGTGACCATCGCGGAGATCCTGCGTTGCCACCGGCACCCTACCGATGCCGTGCTGCTCTATGTCGACCGGGATTGGCCGATCTTTGCCGCTCACTATGCCGGCCCCCGCCACGATCTACCCTATGGCGCGAGCTTGAGCGACCCCGCTACGGTCGAGACCACCCTAGCCCCAATCTGGGAGACGGCTTCTGCGGTTTGGCTGGTCTCAACGCCGGAGTCGCTGCAGGCCGATCCGCTGCAGGCCGTGCCGCAATGGCTGGCAACGCGATCGGCGGTGGCGCGAACGCTGGTCGACGGTGAGAACACGCTCACGCTCTACACACGCTCGGAGCTGGATGATCGGGTGCGCGAAACGATCCTGCCGGGCACGACGCTCCCGACCCGGATTGCGACCGCGCACAGCCTTGTCGGAGCCCACCTGCCGCTGCCGAGGTACCGGACCGGCGACATCGTGCATCTAGGGCTCTACTGGATCCCACCCGTGCCCGCAAACGTGCAAGTCACGGTCGACAATGGCACAAGCCGGGTGCAGTACGAGGTAGCCCCGCCGTCGGCCGACCGCAACATCGCGCGCAGCCAGGTGGACATCCCCCTGACAGCAGATCTGAGCGGCGGCAGCTACGCGATTACGGTCGACGTGCCAGGCTATGCCCCCGCTCTGGTGGGCGAACCCACTCTGGTGGGCACCTTCAGGCTGATCGCGTCGACGGTGGAAGCACCAGGCGTCGTCGCGGCGACGTCCATCTCGCACCGGACCGATGTGCGATTCGCCGCGCCCAACGGGGGCTCCCCCGGGGGACTCACTCCGGTGGGCTTCATCGAGCTGGTCGGCTACGATCTCCCCAAGGCAACGGTGGCGCCCGGCGAAGCTGTGGCCCTCACGCTCTACTGGCGCACAGAGACCCCCCTGACCGAACGGTACAAGGTTTTCACCCACCTGCTCGGGGAAACCTTCAACGCCGGATCGGGCAACTTCCTCTGGGGTCAACAGGATAATGAGCCGGGCAACGGTCAGGCACTGACGACGCTCTGGCCTTCGGACACCATCATCGCTGATAGCTACCGGATCCCGGTAGACCCTCAGGCCCCACCAGGATCCTACACGGTCGAGATCGGCATGTATGGGCTCGTGAACGGCGTGCGACTGCACGCAACGGCGCGTGGCCTCGTAGTGGCAGACGATGCCGTGCTGTTGGCGAGGGTCGTAGTACAATAGATGGGATGAGGGAATGAGCGATTCAGCGAGACAGCGGTCTGAGGGATGACAGCACCGAAGCTTCACAGAAATATACCAGTTTACGGAAGAGCAGAGACGCCGCCTGAAAGGGTTGATATGAGAGAGACATTGGGCACACCCACTCCGGTGGGCGCATTGGTGATCTTGCCGACGTACAACGAGGCAGAGAACCTGGAGCCGATGGTACAGGCGATCTTGGACCTGAACCACGGGTTCGAGATCCTGGTCGTGGACGACAACTCACCGGACGGGACAGGCGACCTTGCCGATGCGCTGACGCGCGCGCACCCGGAGGTCCACGTGCTGCACCGCGCGGAGAAGATGGGCCTCGGCCCGGCCTACATTGAGGGCTTTGAGTGGGCCCTGGCGCATGACTATAGCTATGTCTATGAGATGGATTGCGACTTCTCCCACGATCCCGCCGACCTGCCACGCTTCCTCGAGGAGATCAAGCAAGCAGATCTGGTCATTGGCTCGCGCTACGTCCCGGGTGGCAGAACCCCGGACTGGACGCTCAAGCGGCGGCTGATCAGCCGCGGCGGCAACATCTTCTCTCGCGTGCTTCTGCGGCTGAAAACCCACGACGCCACCGGTGGGTACCGGTGCTTCCGCAGCGAGCTGCTCCGGCGGATACCCTGGGAGGATATCTGCGCCCACGGCTACGGCTTCCAGGTGGGCGTCGTGTACCACGTGGAGAAGATGGGAGGCCGCATTCGGGAGTTCCCCATCACCTTCCGCGACCGCCGGGTCGGCGAATCCAAGATGTCGACAGGGATCATCAGCGAGGCTTTTACCTATGTCATCCGGCTCGCGCTGGGCCGCACCCAGGAGCCTGGGACTTGCCCTGAATGAAGCCCTGGAAGCGGACCGGTGAACCGGTGAAGTATGCCGGCGTATACCGACGGAATCTCACCTTCGTGTGGATCGCCGAACTGCTGGCGATTATGGGGTTCTCCTCCACACATCCCATCTACACGTACTACATCCAGTACCTCGGCGCGCCAGACCATCTCGTCGCGCGCTGGAGCGGCGTGGTCATCTCGGTTTCATCGCTGAGCATGGGCGTGATGGGGCCTATCTGGGGTGCGCTCGGTGACCGGCACGGGCGCAAGATCATGGTCATGCGGGCGATGTTTGGCGGCGCGTTCATCATCGGCCTGATGGGATTTGTGCAGACGGTGGGGCAGTTCGCGCTCCTCCGCTTCATCCAGGGCGCTCTGACCGGCACGGTCACTGCAGCAACGGCACTTGTCGCCAGTACTACCCCGCGAGAGAGGTTGGGTGAGACGCTGGGCAAGCTACAGCTGGCGATCTTCCTGGGACAGGCCTTCGGCCCCACAACTGGCGGCTTCGTCGCCGACACCTTGGGCTACCGGGCCACCTTCTGGCTGACGGCGGCCTACTTGATTGTGGCCGGGGTTCTCATTCTGACCCAGGTCCAGGAGACCTTCACGCCGTCGGAAGAGGCACTCAAAGGCAGCATCTGGCAACGGATGGGCCAGGACTTCTCGGTGATCTTCGCCGGATCGCTGCTGGGCCTGGTGTTGGGGCTGCGTTTCGCATTGCGGGTGGGCCTACAGCTGACCTCCCCCACCATGCCTCTGATCGTCCAGGAGCTGATGCCACAGAGCGGGCTCTTGGGCTCCGCATCGGGGCTGTTGACCACAGTTTCGGGCATCAGCAGCGCCTTGGCAGCGCCGACCGTGGGGCGCTGGGCGGACCGCGGCAACAGCCGGCATCTCCTTATCGGCGGCGCGTTCCTGGCGGCTGCAGCTATGATCTGCCAGGGGCTCGCCCACCACTACTGGCTCTTGATCGCTGGACAGTTCCTGCTCGGCCTGGGCATCGGCGGCACGCTGGCCGTCATCAGTGCCTACATTGGACGTATGGCACCAGAAGGCCGGGTCGGGACAGCGTTCGGCCTCGATGCCCTGGCGGTCTCATTGGCTGGCGCCGTTGGCCCGACGGCGGGAGGCTGGCTGAGCGACACCGTCAGCCGCCGGTCCCCGCTCTATATCGGCGGCCTCGCGATGGCACTGGCAGGCCTAGCCGTGCTGCGACTGCCGCAAATCGGGCCTGCGACAGAGGAGGCGGCAACGGTGGAGCACTCGGAGGCAGAGGCAAGGCCGGCATAGGCTCAAATGCAGCCCGCATAGCCCCCTAAGCCACACAGGTCCACGCTCCGGAGCGTGGGCCTGCCTAGGGAGTGGTGTTCCGTCCAGTCGACCTGAGCGACGAGTGAGAGCAGGGCACTGCCTTCAGCATCGAACACGACCAGCCCATCGTCCGCCATCACGAATGTAGCGACCGCTCGAGAGCGCCTGCAGGAAGTCTCTTTCCAGCGCCATCACGCCCTCAGGCTCCATACAGAACTTCTCTGTCTGGACCAGCGGGCCCACCTCGATCTCGTTATCCTCACGAGCGCACTCGTCGAAATAGCTGTTGCAGAAAGCGACGCCGTTGACCTGATCCTCGGTGAAGATCAGCGTGGCCCGAGGCTCTCCCGGTACCGCTTCACCCTGCATCTCGACCAGCGTCCACGGACAAGCCAAACCGGCTCGAGACCCGATGGTGTTCGTGTTCGCGGAGCACCGGGATCACGAGCCGGCTAGATCGCAACCGGAAAAGTCAGCTACCGCAGAACCCGGTTGATGTGGTCGTAGGGATAGGGCAGCGGGCGGTCACTGGCCGCGTTGAGGCGGGTCATCTGGTCATCGGTGAGTGCCCAGCCGGTTGCGCCCAGGTTGCTCTCCAGATGCTTGAGCGTGCGCGCAGCGATGATGGGCGCGGTGACGCCCGGGCGCTGCATCAGCCAGCGGATGGCGACCTGGGCGGGCTCTCTGTCACACTCGTCGGCGATGGCGTAGAGGACGTCCAGCAGATGCCAGGTGTGCTCCGTGGCGTAGTCGGTGAAGGTCTCTCCCCACCCCCGTTCCTCTGCCATCTCCACGCGGCTGCCCTTGACCGGGGCTTCCATCCCGCGATGGTACTTGCCGGCCAGCCACCCACCCCGCAGCGGGCTCCACGGGATAATACCCAGTCCCTCGTTCTGACAGACGGGCACGAGCTCCCACTCAGTCGACCGGTCGAGCAAGTTGTAGAGCGGCTGCAGAGAGACGAAGGGCTCCAGCCCCAGCTGCCGGCTCAGGTCAATGGCTTTCTGGAGCTGCCATCCCGTGTAGTTGCTCGCCCCAATGTAGCGGACCTTGCCGGCAGTCACGAGATCGTCCAGGGTGCGCAACGTCTCAGCCAGGGGCGTGCGATTGTCCCAAGCGTGGACCTGATAGAGATCGATGTAGTCCGTCTGGAGGCGACGTAGACTAGCCTCCATAGCGGCGACAATGTGCTTGCGGCTCAGGCCGATGGCGTTCGGATCCTCTCCCGTGGAGAAGCGCACCTTGGTAGCGATGACGAGGTCGTCCCGTGACCGAGACCGAAGCCATTCCCCGACGATCATCTCCGATGCCCCACCGGCATAGACATCGGCGGAGTCGATGAAGTTGCCGCCGGTCTCCACAAACCGGTCCAGCGCCCTGAAGCTATCCTCTTTCGAGGTCGTCCACCCGAACGTCATCGAACCCAAGCAGAGCTCGCTGACCTGCAGTCCTGTATTGCCTAAGAATCGATAGTCCATCCGATATCTCCCATATAGTTCAGACTAGGTAACGCCACCGTAACTCCGGAAAGGTCATAGAGTAGCAGCGGCCGGCGAACCGGTGACCGGTGAAGTCTAGCGGCGTGTACCGGCGTGTACCGGCGCCGTCACAAGCGCAGCCCCCTTGTCGAGCGCCGTGTAGTTGGGCTCAAGCCATTTGCGCTGGCGCTCTGATAGATGCTCGTTGAGCTGTTGCTTGACCGCCTCAAGATCAACGAGGTTGGTCAGCGTGACAAAGGCTCCGAGAAGGACCATGTTAGCCATCCGAACGTTGCCCAGCTCGGTGGCGACGTCGCTCGCCGGGATAGCGACCACGCGGATGTCCTCGCGGGCGCTGGTACGCTCGATAAGGGAACTGTTGACCAGAAGCAGTCCCCCAGGCTTGACCAACGGTTCGTACTTGTCCATCGAAGGACTGTTGAAGACCACAGCTACCGATGGATTGCGGACGACTGGCGCCCCGATCTCATTCTCGGAGACAATCACGGTGCAGTTAGCCGTACCGCCACGCATCTCAGGGCCGTAGGAAGGGAACCAGGTCACGTAGAGTCCCTCGGCCATCCCCGCATAGGCCAACAACTGGCCCGCAAAGAGCGCCCCTTGCCCTCCAAATCCGGAGAACACCGTCTCTTCATGTCGCATAGCACACTCCTAACTTATGCCTTTAGCGCCTTCACCGCATCCGTCATCTTGAAGGTCTCAACCGGGTAGTAGGCCCCCATATTCTCCCGTGCCCACTGCATCGCCTCCCATGGCGACAGGTTCCAGTTAGTGGGACATGTAGCAAGCACCTCAACGCAAGCAAAGCCGAGATTGTGAATCTGTGCCAGGAAAGCACGCTTGATCGCCCGCTTTGTCTTGCGGATGCCGGCGATGTCCGTCGCCTGCTCCCGGGTGATGTAGACGGCGCCCGCGGTCTGGGCCAAGATCTCGCTAAGGCGAACCGGATTACCCGCAATCTGACAATCGCGTCCCGTGGGCGTAGAAGTCGTCACCTGACCCGGCAACGTGGTGGGCGCCATCTGACCGCCGGTCATGCCATAGATGGCGTTGTTGATGAAGACCGTTGTAATCCGCTCGCCCCGATTTGCAGCGTGGATGATCTCGGCAGTGCCGATAGCTGCAATGTCGCCATCGCCTTGGTAAGTGAAGACCACGTTGTCGGGATTGACGCGCTTAAGGCCGGTTGCCATTGCAGGCGCTCGGCCATGGGCCGCTTCCACGAAATCGGTCCTAATGTAGTTGTAGATCAGCACGGAGCAGCCCACTGGCGCCACACCAATCGTCTTCTCGCGGATCCCCAATTCGTCGATGACCTCAGCCACCAGCCGGTGGACGATGCCGTGGACGCATCCCGGGCAGTAGTGCGTGCTGACCTTAGCGAGGGCCTCCGGATAGCCGTAGACCAGCTCCATTTCGGCAAGTATCGGCGGTGTCGTGGCTGTCACAGTATCTGTCATGTCTTGTACCTCCTCTAGTGCGCCGTGTCCGTCGCCAGCGCCCTGACATCGGTCAAAATCTCGTCGACAAGGGGGATCACGCCGCCCATGCGGCCATGGAAGCGGATGGGGACACGGCCCTGGACGATCCGCTCCACATCCTCGAGCATCTGCCCAGCGCTCATCTCTACCACCAGGATCCCGCGCACCGCGCTAACCAGAGCTGCCAGCCGTTCCTCGGGAAAGGGCCAGAGCGTCTGCGGGCGGAAGAGCCCCACCTTGAGCCCCTGCATGCGCGCCTCGCGCAGGACAGACAAGCAGATGCGCCCTGAGGTACCGTAGGCAACCAAGAGCAGCTCGGCATTCTCGGTCTCCACCTCAACCGAGCGCGGTTCGTTCCGCTTGATCTCCGCCAATTTGGCCTGTAGGCGAAGGTTGAGCGCCTCAAGGCGCTCAGCGCCAAGATAGAGCGAGGTGACCAAATTGGGATCACGCCCCTGGGCGCCGGTCACAGCCCAACCCGGGCGGCTTTCGCGGAGCGGTTGCATCGACGGCAGTTCAGCCGCCTCCATCATCTGGCCGATGCTGCCGTCCCCCGCCACCATCACCAAGGTACGGTACTTCTCCGCTAGTTCAAAGGCCAGACCGACCATATCGATGATCTCTTGAACATTTGCCGGGGCCAAGACAATCGGGTGGAAATCGCCATGTCCGGCTGACTTGGTCATAAAGTTATAGTCGGCCTGGGAGGGCTGGATATTCCCCAGGCCAGGCCCGCCACGCATCATGTTGACCACGACGACGGGTACCTCGGAGCCGGCGACGTACGACAGCCCCTCCGCCATCAAAGCCAGGCCCGGTCCTGAGGTTGAGGTCATGACGCGCACGCCAGCACAGGCAGCGCCGTAGACCATGTTGATCGCGGCAACCTCGCTCTCAGCCTGTAGGAAGACACGCCCCTCCTCGACCATGCGACCGGAAAGGTGTTCCAGTGCCTCACTCTGCGGTGTAATCGGGTAGCCGAAATAGGCATGCAACCCGTTGCGAACCGCCGACTCCGCAAACGCCACGTTACCCTTGAGCAGTTGTTTCGTCATTCGGGACCCTCCGTGACCTCAGACTGCCGAACCGGTGGTTTGTGCCGGCTTACCGGTGGTGTGTACCGGCTTCTTCGCTGTGCGCTTGCGCCGGTAGACCGTGAAGACGACATCCGGGCAGATCACGGCACAGGAAGCACAGCCGATACATTGGTCCACATCGGTGACGACCACCGGATGATACCCCTTCGCGTTGAAGGTATCCGGTGATAGCTCCAGGATGTTGACCGGACATACATGTGTACAGAGCCCGCACCCCTTGCAGCGATCCACGTCGATGAGGATATAGCCGCGGGGTTTCGTGGATTGGTCTACATCAGCCTTCGTGTCAGTATGCGTCAGTGTGACACCCATAACGCCTCCTCGCTCTTCAGAGCCAAGTCTGTCTGGAGGCCTAGCCCGATCCGCGGATGGTTGCAGCCGGACCCAAGGCCAGCCGCGCCGCTGTAGCAGTGACCGCGGTATGCATGCCAGGCCTGTGAAGTTATGTGGGGCGCTGCTTCGATTTCAGCAGCGCCCCACGCTTTGTTTCAGAGTCCCACCATCGGGAGCACAAGGGTAAGTAAGACACCACCCGCAATCACGGACCCCAGTTGGCCCGATGTGTTGGCTCCCATCGCGTGCATCAGCACGAAATTCGAGAAGTCCTCTTCCTGTGCCACACGCTGCACCAGGCGCCCCGCCATCGGGAACGCGCTGATGCCTGCGGCGCCGATCAGGGGGTTGATCCGCTTGCCGGATACTAGGTAGAGGAGCTTGCCAAAGAGAAGGCCTGCGGCAGTATCCAGCGCGAAAGCGAAGAGCCCCAGGATCAGTATCTTGAGCGTAGCCAACTGCAGGAAGCTCTCCGCCGTCATAGTGCTACCCACCACCAGGCCAAGAAAGAGCGTCGCGACGTTGATGATCTCGTTCTCCGCCGAACGGACAAGCCGTTGCACCACACCGGCCTCCCGCAGCAGGTTCCCAATCATCAGTGCTGCGATCAGAGGCGCGGCTTTGGGCACCAGGATTCCCACGGCAACGGTGACCACCACAGGAAACAGCACCAGCGCCGTCCTAGAGACCGGTCGCGGCGCGTAGTCCATCTTCGTCATCCTCTCTTCGCGCGTCGTCATCAGGTGCATAATCGGTGGTTGGATGATCGGCACCAGGCTCATATAGGAATAGGCCACGACGGAGATGACGCCCAGCATATCGGGCGCCAACTGGTTCGCAACGTAGATGCTGGTGGGCCCGTCAATCGCACCGATGATGCCGATGCTAGCGGCCTCGTTCAAGGGAAAGCCCAGAAGCACGGCGAGGACCAAGGTGCCAAAGATGCCGAATTGGCCCGCGGCCCCCAACAGCGCAAAGAGTGGCTGAGCCAACAGGGGGCGGAAGTCCATCATAGCCCCTACCCCGATGAAAATCAGCAAGGGGAAGAGCTCGTTATCAACACCCGCTCGCTTGATAATGGCCAACATGCCGTTTTCGGCGGGGTCTACCATAGCAGAGAGCGGCAGGTTACCGATGATGCACCCCAGGCCAATTGGGAGGAGCAGGACCGGCTCATACTCCTTCGCAATAGCGAGATAGATCAGGAGACCGCCGACGGCGATCATAATCAGGCTCGGCCAGTCGTGGACCAAGGCCGTCAGGCCCTCGGTCAAGCTACCCAGATCTATGCCGTTCAAGGCTCACCTTTCAACGAAGCACACACTGCATCGAGTACATCGTCCGCTCAACTGCAAAGCCCACGCGCTCAAACAGCCCGAGGGCCGCTGCGTCGGTCTTGTCAACAATGACGAAGACGCTGGCCCCCAGGGCCAAATGGCGCAACAACAACGCACTCACCACAGCCGTGGCGCACCCCTGCCGTCGATAGGCCTCCCGCGTCACCACGTTGCCGATCTGGACCAAACCGGGCATAGCCAAGGTGGTCGTGCCCATCGCGACCAACTTACGACGGTCCCAGACCCCGAAGGCAGGCCCCTGATCGAATGGCTCATCCGAGAAGAGCTGCAGTTCCATTTGTTCCGCCCGGGCGAGGGCTTGGGCCGCAGCGAAGTCGTTTTCCACGAGCTCCGTCGCGGCACCAGGATCCAGATTGCTCGGATCACCACGGTACAGCATCTGGACCTTGGGCACGATCTCGGCAACCTCGAAGGCACTTTGCACGACCGGACGCTGCTCCTCACTCACCAACAGAGAGACCTCACTGCCGGAATCGGCCAGGAATGTTGCGTATGTCGCCAAGAGATCGGCCGAAGTACCCACGAAGGCCAACCCCAGCCTGGGCAGCGCGCGACAACTGGCCACAGACATCGCCGGGGAGTGCGCGATGTCACACTCTGCAGCGAGCGCGGTGACGTTAGCCACAAACGTGTAATGGGCCAGCGTCCAGTTCAGATCTCGCATCTGGTGTTCCAGATGGCTGGCCAGCGGCGACGGCCGGTCAGCAGCGTCCAAGAAGCCCATACTACGCCTCTGCAGAGCTCCCTGACGCCTCAATCACCATCAATGGGACGCCGTGCTGCACCTGTTCCCCAACACTCACCAAAATCTCCCTCACCACGCCGGGTTGCGTTGCCCGAATGGGATTGTTCATCTTCATCGCTTCCAGGATGCAGAGCTCCTGACCGTGGACCACAGACTCGCCCTCAACAACGCTGATACTGACGATCGTGCCGGGAAGCGGCGCAAACACCTGACCACCTTCTGCGATGGCGGGTGCCGGTGTGACCAGCGGGGATGAAGAGGAGGATGCCGGCGTCCCCGATGTGGCTCGCGTCGCCGGCGGCTGCGGTGATGCCACGCGCATAGACGCGGCAGCTGTGTCCCCTGCTGCTGTCGAATGGCCTAGCCCAGCCGGTCCCACGTGGACCTCATAGACCTCCCCGTTCACAATCGCCCGCACCGGCCGCTCACTGGGGTCGGGTATCTCCACGTCATAGGATCGACCTGCAATCGTCACACGGTAATTCGGCATATTCAGCTGTCCCCTCTCCGCCTCAATTCCAGGGCAGGGTCACCGCACTCTACGGGACTCGTAACGTGCGCGGCGGGATAGGTGCGCCCCGCGCACGAAGCTATCCCAGGCGCCAACCGAGCCCGCTTGTTGGCGTAGGCCGCTTGCCGGGCCGGGCTGCGTCGCCAGGCATACTGCCACCGCGGCAGCCGCAGCCTGGGCTGCGCCGGCATCACGAACCTCGGCCTGATCTGCCAGAGCCACCGCGACAGCGGCAGCGACCGCTTGGGCAGCTTCATCCGAGTAAGGAGCGCCTGCTTCCCGCTTCCCCGCTGCCTGTCCTCCGGTCTCCCAACCACGCACAGTCCCGCGTTCCCCGGTCTCACCGCGACCAAAATGCATCCTATTCGTCAGATAGGTCATTGCCAGCATCCCCAGGACCAGGGCGCCGATGCTGGCGAAGGTCATACCCATGCCCAGCACCGTCAGTCGCAGCGCCTGGGCTAACGTCTCGCTCACGCTGCGCCTCTAGGCAGGCATCACGCCGTGCTTCTTGGGCGGCACGGGTCGGATCTGCTCCCGGACCGTGCGAAGGGCCGCGATCAATTCAGGCCGCGTCTGTGACGGCTCAATGACGTTGTCGACAATGCCACGCCGCGCAGCATAGTACGGGTTGGCATATGTGGCGCGGTATTCGGCCACCAACTCCGCGCGGCGCGCCTCAGGATCCTCTGCCGCCGCCAACTCCCGGCGGTTGAGCACATTGACCGCACCCTCAGGGCCCATCACAGCCATCTCGGCTGTAGGCCAGGCCAGATGCACGTCGGCGCCCAAGCTGCGGCTGCCCATCACGATGTAAGCGCCCCCATAGCCCTTCCGCGTCACGACCGAGAGCTTCGGCACGGTCGCCTCCACGTAGGCATAGATGATCTTGGCACCGTGACGGATAATGCCGCCATGTTCCTGCATCACGCCGGGCAGGAAACCGGGGGAGTCAACGAAAGTGACCAAGGGGATGTTGAAAGCATCGCAGAAGCGCACGAAGCGTGAGATCTTGTCAGAAGCATCGATGTCGATAGCCCCGGCTAGCACCATCGGTTGCTGGGCCACGATGCCGACCACCTCACCATCAAGTCGCGCAAAGCCGACAATGGCATTCTGCGCCCAGTTCGCCTGAACCTCGAACCAACTGCCACGATCGGTGACCGCCGCAATCACTTCGTACATATCGTAGGGGATGTTCGGAGCCTCGGGCACCAGTTGGTCGAGGTGGGGCGCCGCGCGAAGCGGGTCATCCTCAGGCTGCAGCGCTGGCGGTGGCTCCACGTTGTTGGCGGGCAGGTAGGAGAGCAATCGGCGGACGAGCTGCAGGGATTCAGTCTCATCATGTCCGACGAAGTGCGCCACGCCGCTGGTGCCGGCGTGCACCCGCGCCCCGCCCAACCCTTCGTGGTCGATCTCCTCGCCGGTCACACTCTTCACCACATCGGGCCCGGTGATGAACATCATCGAGCTCCTGTCCGTCATCACGACAAAGTCGGTCAGGGCCGGGCTGTATGAGGCGCCGCCCGCGCACGGCCCCATGATGACCGAGATCTGAGGCACGACGCCGGAGCTCAGCGCGTTCTGCCGGAAGACCTCGCCATAGCCCTGGAGAGAGAGGATGCCCTCCTGGATCCGCGCGCCGCCGGAGTCTAACAGCCCAATCACCGGGAAGCCGTTGTTCATCGCCAGCTCTTGCACCTGCACGATCTTGCGTGCGTGCGCCAGAGAGACACTCCCCCCGTAGACGGTGAAATCCTGTGCGTAGACACCGACCCGCCGGCCATCGATCGTCCCATATCCTGTGACAACACCATCCCCCACGATGGCATCTTCGTCCTCGGGATGGGCCACGGCGAAGGGCTGCAGCTCGTGGAAGGAAGCGGGATCCAGCAGTGCGTCCAGACGCTCCCGCGCCGTCATCTTGCCTTTGGCGTGTTGGCGATCGATGCGGTCTGCGCCGCCACCCATGCGCGCCTTAGCTTGCTTAGCGCGCAATGCCGCTAGGCGTGGATCTTCAGCTGAGTCTTGACTCACGCATCCTCCTGACATCTACGCTTGAGAGCCATCGCCTCTACACCTTTCGAGAACGTAGAACACACTCGCAACCCCAGAACCGCACGATGATACAGTTACGTACATCGACAAAGCGCGTCGCACCTTCCCGGAAGGTATGGTCACGGTCGTCGCCTCTGTTTGGCAGACCGCAGGACCGCCTAAGGCTCACCTTGTCCCGACATGAACCGCCACCGTACCCAGCATCATCGTGCGCCAGACTACATCGCGCAATCCCGCTTGGACCATCACCTCAGCCAGCGCCGCAGGCTGGAGGAATCGCTGTACTGAGCGAGGTAAATAGCGGTAGGGCTCGTGCTCCCCAACCATGAGACGGCCAAGCAGCGGAGGCAGACCGAAGAAGTAGAGGCCAAAGAGCCAACGCATCGGAAACGTCTGTGGCCATGTGATCTCCAGGCACACGACCTTGCCCCCAGGCTTCACCACCCTGAGCTGCTCCCTGAACGCCTGCGCGACATCCGGAACGTTACGCATCATAAAGGCGGAAGTGACGGCATCAAAGGCCTCGTCGGGAAATGCCAAGGCCAGTCCATCGCTCACCACCCAGGGCAGCGATGCGTCAGTGGCCCGCATCGCCGCTTTGCGCTGGGCACGGGCCAACATAACGTAGGTTAGGTCCGTGCCGATGACGGTGACATCCTCCAACTCCCGGGCCAACAGGGCCAGGTCGCCCGTTCCGGTCGCGACATCCAACAACCGCCCGCCCCGAGAGAGATCTGCATAGGCCAACGCAACCCTTCGCCAGCGCTGATCCTGTCCAACGGCCAGCACCCGGTTGACAACATCGTAGTGGCTGGCGATCCGCGTGAAGAGCTCACGTATTGACGCTTTCTGCTGCTGGCCGGATCGCGGCGACCCGGTGGCGTCTACCGGCGAACCGGTGACTTGCACCGGCGACCCGGTGGTGTTTACCGGCGACCCGGTGGTGTTTACCGGCGCTGTCTCATCTGACAAGGTTCAATACCTGCAATGCCCCCTCCCCAAGATGCCGTGGCAACCATGGGCAGCCAGGCCCACAGTATCTCCCATCGGCACTGGCATTATAGTCGCGAGGCGAGACGGCCCGTAGTGGGAATCGTCACTTCCCGCCGCGATAACACTCACTTGAGCGGAAATTGGAGCCCGGTATCCAATCCGGAGAGGAGCGCTTCGAGGCCTTCCAGCATTTGAGGGGGAACGTCAACCTCCACGGGGATCTCGGCCTGGAGATGGTAGGCCACAGAGATGGGGACGGTCATCTGAAGGGGTACCTCCAATGTATAGCTGATTGGGATAACGGTCTCGACAGGCACTGCGATCTCCTGACGCCCAAGCAGGGGAATATCAACATAGGTGCTGACCACCGTGTCAAGCGGGTAGACGAAGTCTATCGGGATCACGAAGACGTGGTCGATAGGCACCTCGGTGCGGATGGGGATCAGTTGATCAACGGCGACATCAAAGGCGATGGGCATGCTTTCAGAGAGCGCCAGTGATGTGCGCACTGCACGTACCGTCTCCCGCAGGCTGCTATGCACTCGCAGCAGGACCACGATCAGCAGACCGTTGACCACGAGGGAGATGACAACCAAGGCCGATACCAGCAGGCGCCAGATACGCAGCTTGTTCATAGATCAACCTCCATCGTGGGTAGATCCCGGTGACGTGTACCGGCGTCGTCCTCTGCAAAACGGTTTTCTGGGCCAGCTGAAACCAGCGGTTCGACCACAGCACGCGCGATGTCATTCAGCAGCGTGGGATCCCGCCACAGAAGCGCGTCAATCTGTACCGCAGTCGCACCCAGCGTCAGACAAGCCAGCGCATCAGCCACCGATGCGATACCACCACACGCGATCACGGGAACGGAGAGCTTCCCCGCCCACCGCGACAGGGTGTGCAGCAGCAGCGGAAAAAGGGCTGGACCATAGAGACGACCACGGATGAAGCGCGCAACGCCGACTACGTCGGGCGCAACGCCGATCACGTCGGGCGCAACGCCGATCACGTCGGGCGCAACGCCGATCACGTCGGGCGCAACGCCGTTCTCATGTTCGCCAGATGGCAGGGGCAGAACAGCCCGAGGCGGCGCTGTCAAGGTCACAGCATCGGCACCGGCAGCGACGAGACGCGTGGCAAGATCATCAACGCGCCCGAAGGGGATCTTCACAATCACCGGCAGATCTCCCTCTTCGACCGCAGCCGAAAGCAGCGTGCAAGCTGCCTGTGGCTTGATGTCCTCGATAAATCCGAGCTCGATGCCACGCACATTCTGGACGCCAGACAGGTGTGCTACGGCTCGCGCGATCTCAGCCGGTCGCGTGGCGAGGAGGTGCACGATGACAGGAACCGGAAGACGCGCCCAGGACGGGCCGAATTGGCGCACCAGCCTGCGGAGCCCGGGATTGGGCCAACCGGTGTGGACCACGAAGTGGTCCCCTCTGACGCCGATGCGGTGACCACTGGCAGCACGTCGCGGCCGGAAGCTGACGGGATTGGTCACCACAGCCCCCAGCTTCGAGAGCTCGACCAGATCGTGGTAGGCCTCGCCAAACCCAAATGCCCCTGTCGCCGGCATCACCGGCACCGCAATGGGACAACCATACTTGTGCTTCGGCGCCAACTCTATCATGGCAGGAAATCCATCAGGTCGAGGACCGGGCCGTCGACACAAGCCCGGCGCTCCCCATGACGCGTCTTGACGCGACAGACATCGCAGACGCCCACACCACAGGGCATCGGGACCCGCACCAAAGCCTGGGCGAAATCTGCTTGCGGCTGAAGCCGAGCATCGCGTACCAGACGAGCTAATGCCGAATACCGCTCAGTGGCTGCCGCCAAACAGATTCGATCAGCCCAAACGACCAACTCCTGAATCTGGCCGAGCGCGCGTTCCATACCGGTTGGAGCAGATCCACCGGACTCCAACGGTCCCAAGTAGCCGGCCGAGCCATCCAGCGTGACGAGGGTAAGTTCCAGCGCGGGGGGGAATTGCGTAGGTGACGGAAGCCGCCACCTCGTCGTTGCCTCGATCACGAGGGCAACGGCCGGCGCCATCTGCGTGAGCGGCAGCAGCCACGGCAGTTGGTCGACCTCCGCAATGAGCAGCAGGCGCACCACCGACCCGCCAGGTCGATCGAGGCGGAATCCCCGCCCCAAGGGACCGAGTACATCGACCTCTGCACCCGGAAGCAGTCGCGTCGCCGCGTGACCCGGCGGCAAGACCGTCGTGAAGCCGTGTTCGTCCATCGCGGTGGGGAAAAGGGCCTCGCGAACGGGCCCGCCCAGATCGGCCAGGACATAGGCACCTGGATCCGGGGGGTGCTCCAACGCCAGGGTCACTTCCCAGAAGGGAGGAGACGGACGCATACTCCGCAACGTAGCGGTCTGTCGTTTGGTCATAGGAAAGCGCCCATCACGCTGTTGCCACTAGACGATCAACCGAGCCTCAGTGCGCCCAACATGCACAGTCTCCGAATCCCGGCGTATGGTAGACCTGCACAAGACTCGGAGACTGCGTTCGACGACGTTTCAGGTCTCGAAACTCGCTTGACGAATCAAGCACGGTGCTGCGACGCTCAGCAAGCGAGTCATACCGGCGAACCGGTGACGTGTACCGGCAAACCGGTGACGTGTACCGGCA
>JAFGNI010000117.1 GCA_016927095.1 Anaerolineae bacterium
ACGGACACGGCGACGATGGTGCCAGGCAAGGGAGCGGAGATTGCGCCTCCTGGCGTTGATGGAGAGGCCGCAGGTCTGGCGGGTCGCGCATCAACCCGTGGGAGTTCATGGGACGGCACACTCTGGCGCGGCGCGACGGCTGCAGTTGTGACGGGGCCAACAACAACCGGTGCCGGCTCTTGGGCCTTGACCTCCACCTGGAAGGTCTCACCATCGACCGTGGCCAGGATGGGGCGTCGAGAAAGATCGGGGATCTCGACGACATATTCGCGTCCGTCGACGGTTACACGGTAGCTTGACATCTAGACTCCACCTCCGGCTGGCACAATCTCACAGCCGCTTCGGCTACTGACTGGGGCGGCGCGATTCATAGCGTGTCCGTGATGACAGATGCAGCCCACGCACGTAGGCGTTCCAGGGCGATGTCGGCCTGATCTCTGCGCCCGTGGCAGCCACAGCACGCCCATCCACTTCCAGGGCCATCGCGACCGCGACCGCCGCCGCGACAGCACGGCGGCGAGGCTCGGCTTCCGCCGCATCCCAGTCCGCCGGTGCAGAGAACACTGCCTCTGTCCCGGATCGGCTAGACTCGCTGGCCGGTTCCACAGGAGCCATCTCCTTCGCTCGGGTCAGATGGGTCAGCAGGTAGATCCCGCCCACCAGCGCCCCGATACTGAGAAAGGTCATCCCCATACCGATGACGGTAAGCCAGAGTGCCTGCGAAAGTACGGGCGACATTGTGTGCCTAGACCGGCATCACGCCGTGTTTCTTGGGCGGCACGGAGCGTGTCTGCTCTCGCAGAACCCGCAGCGCGGAGATCAGCTCCGGGCGTGTCTGCGCAGGTTCGATCACGTCGTCGAGGATCCCCCGCTGCGCCGAGTAGTACGGATTAGCATAGGTTGCACGGTACTGCGCCACAAGCTCGGCCCGCAGCCCATCGGGATCCGCGGCGGCAGCCAGCTCACGACGGTTGAGCACCGCGACGGCACCCTCCGGCCCCATCACAGCGATCTCAGCCGATGGCCAAGCGAGGTGAATGTCGGCACCAAGGCTCTTACTGCCCATCACAATATAGGCCCCACCGTACCCCTTCCGTGTGACAATGGAGATCTTGGGAACGGTAGCCTCGACATAGGCATAGATGATCTTAGCACCATGCCGGATGATACCTCCGTGCTCCTGAGCCACGCCTGGCAGGAAGCCCGGAGAGTCCGCAAAGGTGATCACTGGCAGATTGAAGGCGTCGCAGAAGCGCACAAAGCGCGCGATCTTGTCCGACGCATCGATGTCGATCGCGCCGGCCATGACCATCGGCTGCTGGGCCACGACGCCGACCGGGAGCCCATCGAGGCGTGCAAAGCCGACGAGGGCGTTGCGCGCCCAACCCGCCTGGACCTCGAACCAGCTCTCCAGATCCATGACTGCGGAGATCACTTCCTGCATATCGTAAGGCTGGTTCGGTGCCTCAGGCACGAGCGCGTTCAGCCTCTCCGCGGTGCGCAGCGGGTCATCTGCCGGCGGCTGTGCCGGCGGCGATTCGACGTTGTTCGATGGGAGATAACCGAGCAATTGGCGCACCAGGACCAACGCATGGTCCTCGTCCTGACCGACGAAATGCGCCACGCCACTGACGCTGGTGTGCACAAGAGCGCCCCCGAGCCCCTCGTGGTCGATCTCCTCACCGGTGACGCTCTTGACCACGTCGGGGCCGGTGATAAACATCATTGAACTCTTGTCGGTCATGACGATGAAGTCCGTGAGCGCCGGGCTGTAGGAGGCGCCCCCGGCACACGGGCCCAGGATCACCGAGATCTGGGGAATGACACCGGAGGCCAGCGCGTTCTGCCGGAAGACCTCGCCATAGCCCTGTAGGGAGAGCACGCCCTCCTGAATGCGGGCGCCACCCGAATCCAACAGACCGACGATGGGATACCCGTTCTGTACGGCCAGCTCTTGAACCTGCACGATCTTGCGCGCGTGGGCCAGGGAGACCGATCCCCCATAGACCGTGAAATCCTGAGCAAAGACGAAGACCTTGCGTCCATCGATCGCACCATAGCCCGTGATCACACCGTCGCCAGGGATCACGTCTTCTGCGCCCGGGTGGGCAACCGCGAAGGGCTGAAGTTCGTGGAAAGAGCCGGCGTCGAGGAGCTTAACAAGACGCTCACGGGCGGTCATCTTGCCCTGAGCATGTTGCTTGTCAATGCGCGCCTGCCCCCCACCCAACGCCACCTGGGACTTCGCTGCCCGGAGCGCCTCAAGGCGCGGATCGTCCGAATCGCTCACGCTCGTCCTCCTGAACTACAACACGCTCAAGGGCCGGCCCGCACCTGGACAGGTCCCTCATCACCCAATCACGGCTTGATACCCATATGAACGGCCACGGTACCGGCCATCATCGTCTTCCACGCCACCGCTTGGAGGCCCGCCTGGGTCATCTTCTCGGCGAGGACGGCTGGCTCGACGAAGTTCTTTACCGACCGCGGTAGGTAGCGGTAAGGCGTCCACGCTCCTGCCGTCAGTCCGCCCAAAAGCGGCGGTAATCCGAAGAAGTACACGCCGAAGAGCCAGCGCATCGGGAATCGCCGAGGCCACGTCATCTCCAGACAGACCACACGGCCCCCAGGTCGCACCACTCGTGCTTGCTCGGCAAACGCATCCCCGATGTCGGGCACGTTGCGCATCATAAAGGCAGAGGTCACGGCGTCAAAGGTCCCGTCGGCAAACGCCAGGGCCAGACCATCGCTGACAACCCACGGCAGAGGATGATCGCCCGACTTGCGCTGAGCCTGAGAGAGCATCGCCGGCGTCAAATCTGTGCCCACAACCCGCGCCGTTGGGGACTGCTTCCGCGCCAACAAGGCCATATCTCCTGTGCCCGTGGCGACATCGAGAAGGGCCCCACAAGGCGGGATCTCGGCCAGCGCCAAGGCCCGCTCGCGCCAACGCTCATCCTGTCCCAGCGAAAGCAGGCGGTTAACCCGATCGTAATGTGCCGCTATGCCCGTGAACAGATCACGGATCGTCCGCTTCTGCTGCTCAGGATCCTGCTTCCGAGCGGCCTCACCTTGCATAGTTCAGCAACCCTGCCTGTCGCAGCCGCGCGACTCCAACGCAGCGCACACGCCCGTAAGCCCCCACAGCACTGGCATTATAGTCTCGCGACAAGACGCACCGTAGTGGGAAGTGTCACCTCCAGCGACGATATCTTTCACCTGAAGGGAAGCCCAAAATCGAAGTCTAGCGCATCGAGGTAACCGATCAGGTCCTCGGTCAGTTCGACAGGCACCTCGACAGCGACCGGGAACTCGACCTTCAGCGGATAGGTCATGGAGATGGGAACATTCATCTGGACGGGGATGGCGAGGGTCTCACTGATCGGGATGACGGCATA